>JANMQW010000371.1:0-3386 GCA_031370725.1 Novosphingobium sp. | reverse complement strand
TTGTTGTAGCCGCTCATCATCGTCGGCGAGCGCCCGTAAAGCTCGCCCGGCTCGCCCGGCGCCACCTCGCGCCCGTCCTCGCCGACCACCTTGAGGAGGCTTCCCGGGGCGGGCTGGCCGACCGTGTGGAGCTTGTCGGGGTGTTCGTGGGCGAACAGCAGACAAACCACCCCGCCCTCGGTCATCGAATAGATCTCGATCAGCCCGCCGGGCATCCGCCGCAGGACTTCGGCCTTGAGTTCGGCGGGGAACGGGGCCGAGGTGCAGTATTTCATCCGCATCGCCGTCAGGTCGAATTCGGCGAAGCGCGGCTCGCCCATCAGGCGGCGGTACTGGACCGGCACCAGCATCGTGTGCGTGGCGCGTTCGGCTGCGGCGCGTTCCAGCCACTTCACCGTATCGAACTTGCCCATCAACGAGGCGCATCCGCCCGAGAACATCGTCGGCAGGAACACCGCCAGCGTGGTGTTGGAATAGAGCGGGGTCGAGGTCAGCGTGATCGCATCGGCACCATAGCCTTGGAGCGAGCGGAACGCCATTTGCCGCCAGCGCATCAGGTGCGAATGGACGATGCCCTTGGGGGTGCCGGTGGTGCCCGAAGAGTAGATGATGTTGAAGCGGTCGGCGGGTTCGGGCTGGAACGGCTCGCACGGCGTGCCTGCGGGCGCGGCCCATTGCCACAAATCCTCGTCGAGCACGATCTGGCGTTCGACATCGATCGCAAAATCGCCGAGTTCGGTCAGCTTGGCGCGGTCGATGAACAGGTGCAGCGCGCCCGAATCCGCGGCCATTGCGCGAAGTTGTTCAGGCGCGGCGCTGGTGGTCAGCGGCGCGGCGCAGCCCCCGGCATAGATCGCGGCGAGATAGACCAACGCGTAGTCGGTGGTGGTGGTGCCCAAAATCGCCACCGCCTGGCCGCGCTGAAGTCCATCTGCCTTGAGCTGCGCGGCGATGCGGCGGATGCGGTCGGCGGTGTCCACCCAGGTCAGTGAGCCATGCTCGTCGCGCAGGGCGGATGCGACGCCACGCCGTTCGCCCCATCCGGCGAGCAACGCGGGGAACGAGCCGAATTCGCGTTCGAGGTCGGCTTCGGGATCGAGGGCGGTGGTCATGGGCAAAGCGTTATGGCTGCATCCGCGGCCTGTCCACCCGAGGCGCGCGATTGCAAAAAATGCACGCGTGCCCGAGTCAATAACAACCTGATTGCGCGGATATGCCCTTCTTTCCGTTTACCGCAATCTTATAACAAGATCACGATGAGTCGTTGGGATTCATCGACCAATCGAAGGGAAGATATCATGCGCAACGCGCTTTATCAGATTGCCCTGCTGATCGCCGCGTTCGGCCTCAGCGGCACGCTGTTCTCCGTCACGCTCGCCTGAGCGGTGTGCGGTTTTAGCAAAGGCCGGTAGCGAGACAACCCCGCTGCCGGCCTTTTGCGTTTCTGGCACCGGCTATACCGCAATTACCCCTACCCCGCAGCCGCCCCTACCCTGCAATAGCCTTGACCAGATCGAACAGATAATCGCGCGCGGTGTAGAGCGCCTTTGCCTCGACCCGCTCGTTCAGGCCATGTGTGCCGTTGCCGTCGGGGTCGCCCCACACGCTGGGTACGCCGTATGTGGGGATCCCCACGCCAGCCAGATAGATCGCGTCGGTCGCCCCGGTCGACATCGCCGGGATCACCGGAACCCCGGGAAAATACTTCGCCGCCAGTTTCTCGACCGGCCCGACGATCCTCGGATCGAGCGGCGGGGCCTTGGCCAGCGGGACGGTCGGTGGGGTGATCGAAACCGTCATCTTCGGATCGGCGATCACCCGTTCGAGCTCGCTGCGGATCGCCTCAGGAGTGTGGCCGGGGAAAATTCGGCAGTTGACGTTGGCCCCGGCGCGCTGCGGAAGCGCATTGGTGGCATGACCGCCGTCGAGCAGCGTCGCGACGCACGTGGTACGAAGAGTTGAATGCATGCCCTTGTCAGTGTTGACCAGAGCCTCGGCTGCGGCATCCTGCGGATTGACCGCCAGCTTCTGCATGGCCGCTCCTACCTCGCCGCCGCGGGCCTTGCCTGCCTTGGCGAAGAAGCTGCGGGTGACGTCGCTCATTTCCATCGGGAAATCGTAGGCGCGCAGCTTGCCGAGCGCATCGCTCAACTCGTAAATCGCGTTGTCCCTGATCGGGGCCGAGCTGTGTCCGCCGACGTTGGTCGCCTCGACCCGGAAATTCTGGAAGATCTTTTCGCCGACCTGGAGCGTCTGCACCAGTAGCTTGCCGTTGCCGTCGGTGCGCCCGCCACCGCCTTCGTTGAGCGCGAATTCGGCGTCGATCAGCTCGCGCATGTTCTTGGAAATATAGCTGGCGCCGTTGAACGCACCATTGGTTTCCTCACCGCAGGTCAGCGCCAGCTTGACCGTGCGCTTGGGCTTGTAGCCGCTCTTGGCAAAGCGCACCAAAGTGTCCGTCCAGATCGAGGCCTGAGCTTTGTCGTCCAGCGTGCCGCGACCATAGAAATAGCCGTTTTCCTCGATCAGCGTAAACGGATCGCGGGTCCAGTCTGCGCGCTTGGCTTCGACCACGTCGATATGCGCGAGCAACAGCAGCGGCTTGAGCGTCTTGGAGGTGCCGGGATAGATCGCGACCAGCCCGCCCTCGTTGGGATGCGCCGGATCGGCGAACGGGTGGAGCTGGGCGTCGGCGATACCCGCAACCTTGAGCCGCGCTGCCATTCGCGCCGCCGCGAGCGTGCAGCTGCCCTCGCCACCTTGTGCGGCGCTGAGCGTAGAGTTGGTTTCGACCAGCTCCTTGTAAAGCCCACGGTATTCGATTTGATCGGGGCGGAGCGCGCCCATCATGCCCGTAGGCGTCTGGGCATTGGCAGTGGTCGTCAGAAGTGCACTTAGCGCAGCGGCAGAAATCGACTTTTTCATGGTTTGCTTCCCGGTTTTTTGACGCGTGTTTGCAGCACACTTTGCGCCGGGAAGGAAGGCTGTGGATGGAGATCGCCGCGGGTTCCTAAAACGCGCCGCGATGCCTATATGATGGGCATGACAACCCCCCCCGAAAACACCGCTCCGCAGCCTTCATCGGGCGAACCCAGCGCCAACCTCAACATCCCCAACGCCAACGCCTATGGCGCGGATTCGATCAAGGTGCTCAAGGGCCTCGACGCGGTGCGCAAGCGGCCGGGGATGTACATCGGCGATACCGATGATGGCTCGGGCCTCCACCACATGGTGTTCGAGGTTTCCGACAACGCGATCGACGAGGCGCTGGCCGGGCATTGCGACCTGGTGCTGATCGAGCTCAACCCCGACGGATCGGTCAGCGTCGAGGACAACGGCCGCGGCATCCCGACGGGCATTCACGCCGAGGAAGGCGTATCGGCCGC
>JANMQW010000355.1:0-9897 GCA_031370725.1 Novosphingobium sp. | reverse complement strand
CGCGATTGAATTGCCCTGCGGCATCCGCCAAGACCGGCGACGATGAGCACTGGCAACCCGCACACGATCCGCATCTCCATCGCCGATGGACTGACCCTGGCGGCCGATATCGCAGGCCCGCCCGGCGCGCCGACTGTCATTCTGGGTCACGGCGGCGGGCAGACCCGCCATTCCTGGGACAAGTGTGAGCTTCAGCTTGCCGAGGCCGGGTATCACGCGATCAACTACGATCTGCGCGGCCACGGCGACAGCGATTGGTCGCACGATGGCGAATACACGATGGAGGCACGGGCAGACGACTTGTGCCACGTCGCTGCCGCCGGATCGCGCCCGTTCGCGCTGGTCGGGGCCTCGATGGGCGGGGTGACCGCGCTGGTCGCAGCCACCCTCGGCCTTGCTCCCGCGGCGATCGTGCTGGTCGATATCGTCCCCAAGATGAACCTGGCGGGGGCAGACAAAGTGCGCGGCTTCATGGGGGCCAGCCCCAATGGTTTCGCCAGCCTGGAAGAAGCGGCCGACGCGATCTCGGCGTATTATCCCGACCGGCCGCGCCCCAAGGACCTCTCAGGCTTGCACAAGAACCTGCGGCTGGGCGACGACGGGCGCTATCGCTGGCATTGGGACCCGCGGATGATGTCGGACATGCGCGGCGATCCGCGCCGCCTGCTGGGGATCATGGATGCTGCCGACTGGACCGATCGCATCCCCACATTGTTGGTCCGCGGGATGAAGAGCGATATCGTCGACGACGACGGCGTCGCCGACCTGCGTCGCCGGATTCCCGCGCTCGAAGTTGCCGATATCCGCGGTGCGGGGCACATGGTCGCGGGTGACCGCAACGACGAATTCAACGCCGCGGTGATCGAGTTTTTGGGGCGGGTGATGCCCGCGGGGTAAATTATCACCCCAGTTTGAGCAGCCGCGCGATCCCGCCCATCATGTCGCGCGCAAACGCTTGGCTGATTGCGGCCTCGGCCATCATGTTGAAGGCATGGATCGCACCCGGATAGCTGTGGAGTTCAACGGGTACCCCGGCATCGACCAGCCGTCGCGCGTAATCGAGGTCTTCGTCGAAAAACAGATCGAGGCTGCCGGTCAGGAGCAGCGTCGGCGGCAGGTCCGAGAGGTCGTCGGCCAGCGCGGGCGAGAACCAGCCCTTGCGCGCATCCTCGGCGGGATAGTCGCCGCGAAGCGCCTCCCAACCGAATTGGTTGGCCGCGCGGTTCCACAGAAATTCGCCGGTACTGCGATTGTTCCAGCGGCAAGCCCCGCTACCGGTGCGATGGTCGAGCATGGGATAGACCAAGACTTGCGCGGCCAGGTTCGGCCCGCCGGTGTCGCGCGCCATCAGCACGGTTGCCGCGGCCAGCCCGCCGCCCGCGCTTTCTCCGATGATCGCGATGCGCGCAGGGTCGATCCCCAGTTCGAGCGCATTCGCCGCCAGCCATGTCAGGCCATCGAGGCAGTCCTGTTGCGGGCCGGGAAACGGGGTTTCCGGCGCCAGGCGGTATTCGACCGAGATCACAGGGATTTGCAGCGCAGCGGCCATGGCGGAGGGGCCGGCCTGCATATCTTTGGCGGTGCCCAGGATCATTCCGCCGCCGTGGACGTGATACAGCGCTGCCTGGGCCTGCGCGCCCGGGCTCGGGTCGAAGTGATAGAGTTCGATCGTGCTGCCATCGGCCCGCTGAGCCGTGCGCACCGTAGCCGCAAGCGGCTGTTCGGCCAGGTCGGCGAAGCGTCCCGCCGCATCGGCGCGCGCCAGATCGAGCGTGGCGCGGTCGAATTCACGAAATGGCAGCAATTCAACGATCGGCCAGACTTCGGGATCGACCAAGTGGCGGGTGTCCATCGCATGCTTCCTCTCACGTTTTGCTGTTTTCTGCGTCGGCGCCTGCCCATTGTCCAGCCGCCGGTGCGCCGCTAGGGCCGCGGCGATGGACCATGACCGCATTCTCCCACTCGAAGGCATCCGCAACTTCCGTGACTATGGCGGGTATGCCGCCGCGGACGGAGCGCCCGTTAAGCGCAAGACGCTGTGGCGTTCCGGGCATCACCATGGGGCGACCGCCGCCGACCTCGAACACGTAGCAGCGCTTGGCCTTACCGCGGTGATCGATTTGCGCGGTGACAGCGAGCGGAGCGCTTATCCTTGTGCCCGCCATCCCGAATTTCCCGCCAAGGTTTTGTTCGAGCCAGGCGAAACCGCTGGCCTTTCCGGAGCGGCAGCACACGAATCGGCGGCGTTGGGCGTGCGCACCGGCGCCGAATCACGCGCGGCGATGGTCCGCCTCAACGAAGGTATGCCGTGGCGGCCGGTGTTGGTCGCGTCGATGAAACTGTATTTCGCCGAACTGGCCGCGGGGCGAGGGCCGACCCTGCTCCACTGCGTGGCGGGCAAGGACCGCACCGGGCTGGTGGTATGGCTCACCCACCACGCGCTCGGGGTGCACCCCGACGATGCCATGGCGGATTACCTGCTGACCAACGTCGCTACCGACCTGGCCGGACGATTGGCGCTGGGGGCCGATACGGTGCGCGCCAAATACGGCCCGCAGATGGACGACGCGGCGGTGCTCGCGCTGATGTCGGTCGCGCCTGAGTACATCACGGCTGGGCTAGATGCGATTCGCGCACGGCACGGCAGTTACGACCGCTATCTGGAAGAAGTGGTGGGTGTGGGGCCCGAGAAAATCGGTGCGCTGCGCGCCCAACTGCTGGTCTAGAATTCCATTTCGACGACCAGCCGGAACTGGCCGTCACTGTCGTCCTTCGCCTTGCCCAGCGCGAACAGATAGCCCGCTTCGATCTCGATTTCGGGGCCAAGGCCTTCGATCTCGGTCTTGACCACCGGGCCGACATAATGATCGGCGCGGGTCAGGAAGTCGTCGGTTGAGCCGAGCCCTCCGAATGCTGCGACACCAAGGCGCAATTCGCCGATCGCTTCGACATCGGCCGATGCGGCATACCCGAATTCGAGCGGGTTGCCTGATGCGAGGGGCCTTGCTGCGATCAGGTTGAGCTTTGCATCGAACGGCCCCGCTCGGCGTTCCAGCAGCAATTTGGCCTCCAGCTTGTCGGCACCATGGAGCACGGTCTCGTATTCGCCGTACAGCCCGACATCGAGCCCACCGATCCGGCCCAGCTCATAAATAGCCTCGAAGCTCACGGCTTCCAGCCTGCGCGGTCCACCGGGCGGGCGCTCGATTTCGGTGCGGATTGCCAGCCTCAGACGGTCGCTGACGCTGTGCGAAGCCTCGAGCCGGAGGATGTCTTCGCCCGAATCGGGGCCCCCGCGGAGACGACCATAGATCGCCTCGAACTCGGTCTCGCCCTTGACCACGACCGGACTGCTGATCTCTCCGCTCGGTTCGGCAAAGGCTGGTGCCGCGAACACCATGAGGGCAAAAGCGGTGGCACCTGCCAGTGGTCGGTGAATATGACACTTCATTGACAGTCCTTTCCTGGACCGCGCCCGCTAATGCGACCTAGTCGCAATAGCAAGCCATTCTTCGCCGGTGGGGAAAATTGCCGCACGAGATTCGCAATTGCGCCCTTGCACGATTATCTCGCGCGCTCACGGAGGGAATGATGGCTACTCACACCACGCGCATGCTGATCGTCGGCTCAGGACCGGCGGGGCTTTCGGCGGCGATCTACGGCGCTCGCGCAGGGTTCAAGCCGATCGTGGTGCAGGGGCTCCAGCCCGGCGGGCAACTGACGATCACCACCGATGTCGAGAACTACCCCGGCTTTCGCGACGTGATTCAGGGTCCGTGGCTGATGGAACAGATGCAAGCGCAAGCCGAGCATGTCGGCACGCGGATGCTGTGGGATACGATCGTCTCGATCGACCTCAGTGGCCCGCCGTTCCGCGCGATCGGCGATGGCGGCGACATTTATGAGGGCGAAACGCTGGTCATCGCAACCGGCGCGCAAGCCAAGTGGCTGGGCGTGCCGGGTGAGGTCGAGCTGGCCGGCAAGGGGGTTTCGGCGTGCGCGACCTGCGACGGGTTCTTCTATCGCGGCAAGAAAGTCGCGGTGATCGGCGGGGGCAACACCGCGGTCGAAGAGGCACTGTATCTCACAAACCATTCGCCCGAAGTCACCGTGATCCACCGGCGCGACAGCTTTCGCGCCGAGCGCATCTTGCAAGACCGGCTGTTCGCGCACCCCAACGTCCGGGTGCTGTGGAACCAGAAGGTCGATCGCTTTCTCGGCGATCCGCTTGCTGGCGGCCTCACCGGGCTGGCATTGACCGATACCGTGACCGGCGACGCCAGCACGTTCGCGACCGATGGCGCGTTCGTGGCGATCGGCCACGCCCCCGCGACCGAGCTGTTCAAGGACAAGCTGGCGATGGACCCGTCGGGCTATCTGCTGATCGAGCCGGGCACGCCCAAAACCGCGATCCCCGGCGTGTTCGCCTGTGGCGACGTCATGGACCCGGTCTATCGCCAGGCAGTCACCGCCGCGGGTACCGGCTGCATGGCCGCGCTCGACGCCGAACGCTTTGTGGCCGAGCGCGAGTTTGCAGCGCACCAAGTGGCGCAGGCTGCGGAGTAACGGATTAGACGAGCGCCGCGCAAATCCGTTTGTACAGCCATTCTCGCGCCGCTTCATCGGCAAAACTATGCGAGGCGCTGGCGAGGCGGGCGATGCGCGCGTCATCGCCCCAGGCGACGGCAAACAGTTCGGCGGTGCGATCGCGGGTCGCGAGCAGGATGGTGACGGGGCCGCCGAATCGCATCAGCTCCACGCGCATTTGTTCGGCGAGCGCCGATTTTGGGGCAGCGGCTGCCGCCTGGCGCAGTCCATGGGCCAGCTTGCGCAGATCGATTGCGCCGCCCAGCAGGCGCCTCCACTCCTCCGGGTCGGCCAGCTTGGCCGCGTAGCGGCGGCGCAAAGCAGCGGGGGCCTGGGCTTGAACCGCATCGTCCGCGCCTTCGATCGCCCATGGGTTGGCGAGGATGAGAGCATCGATCGCCAAGTCGCGGCCGAACAGCATCAGCGCGCTTGCCGCATCGCAATTGCCGAACGCGACCACCCGGCGAAGGCCGGGCGCGGCGGCACGGAATGCGACGACGGCAGCCGCGATATCGGCGCTGCTCCCATGATAACCGCGGTTGACGCCCGAGCTGTCGCCTACCCCGCGACGGTCATAGCGCAACACCGGGTGACCTACGGCGGCGATTCGCGCGGCAAGCTGGGCATGCCCGGCCGAGGCTCCGCTGCGAATTTCGTTGCCGCCGCTGACGATCAGCAATCCGATCTCGCCGGGCGCCGGATCGAGCGTGCCGAACAGCGTGTCGCCCTCGCAGGAGAATTCCAGCGCGCTCCTCACGATGTCAGGTCCGCAACCACGCGCGCGGAGAGGGCGGCAGACATGTCCGCATCGTCTCCCGGCTCGCTGCGCAGCCACAGAGCCGAGCCGCCCAGCTCATCGAGAGTGAGCAACGCTTGCGCGACCGACTCAGGCAGCGCCGCTGCTGTCAGATCGCGCACCATTGCTGCACCCAAGCGATAGCCAGCCAGTTCAATCCCAACGTCGCGGCCATGCTCAAGCAGTCCGCCCATCGTCTCGGAGCGGCTTTCATCGCGTGCCGCCACGGTGCGCGCACGCAGCAATGGACGGAGGACTTGCGCGCCAGCAATCGGCTCAAAGCGCCAGCCGGGCAGGTTTACCGGGGCCACCAGCGCACCACCGCGCAAGCTAAAGACATGGGTTGCGGCAAAGTGATCGGTCGCCGCAACCATCGCCGCCCGCCAACCCGCCAAATCCTGCGCATCAAGCGGAGCCAGGCTTTCGTTGCAACCGGCCAGATCGGGCAGCACACTGGCAATCCCGGATTTCGCCAGTGCGCGCATCGTTTCAACCAGCATCCGCCGGGTGCGGTTAGCTTCTTCGAACAGCGCCGGGACGATCAGGATGCGCGCTGCCGAAGCGGGTGGTACGGCGACGATGGCAAACTCCTCGCCGGTCCCGCCCGGTGCGGGGCAGGGCCAGGCGACGATCCTCACCGCTGTTGCTTGGCTTTCGCGAAGGCGAGCAGGTTGCCGTAAGTCTCGAGCAATTCGCCGTCGACCTCGTCGTCGTCGATGACAATGTCGAGCCGGTCTTCCATCTCGGTCAGGAGCCCGGCTACCGCCATCGAATCGAGTTCAGGCAGCGCGCCGAACAGCCCAGTATCGGCCTCGAGCGCCGCAACTTGGGCCGCCTTCAGCCCCAGCACGTCGCGCAGGATCGCGCGCAGCAGGGTATCGGTGTCGTCGTGCATCGGGTGGGCCGTATCGTGTGGCAAGCGGGGCCTTCCTGTTCGCGTGGCGCTCTAACTGCGGTGCTGCAGGGCGGCAAGGGGGTAGCCTGGACCGCGCAGCCGGTTGCGGAGCAAGTGCGGCCAGCTGCGCGGGTCCAGCGGGCGGTACATGTCGAGCCGCAGCATCGGGCGGACGTCCTCCATCCAGTCGCGCTTGTAGGCATCATCGCCGGTGCCGAAATCGATAGTCTGCGCGCGGTCGCGGTCGATCGCATGCGCGAACAGTGCGTGGCTGAGCAGGGTGCCGGGGGAGTGCGCCTTGGCATCCTCGACGTGGGCGAGCTTGTGGATGTAGGCGATGCCGTGCTCAACGGTCCACAGTTGTGCGGCAACGGGGCGGCCGTCGATATGGGCTAGGCCGAGGCGCAGCTTGCCTGCCGCGCCCTCCTCTTCGGCAAAGCGGCGGAGAAACGCGGGGCTGCCTTCCTCGGGCTTCCAGCTATGCGCGTAGACGTGGTCGTAATCGGCCCAGTCGGCGGCGTCGAAGCGCTCGGCGATGCGCAGCGTGACCAAGCCCTTAGAACCCTTGCGGCGGACGGTTTCGCGCAGGCGACCGGGGCGCGCAGCCCAGTATTCGGCAAAGCTGCGCCCGGCCAGATCGACCCGGTGGTTGACGTCGGCCTGCTCGGCACGAATAGCCCACCCCGCTTCAACGAAAGCTGCTGCGGTGCGCTGGGCATCGGCCTCGGTCAGCGGTGCAAGGCTGATCCGCCGGGCCTTGCGCACCAGATCGCGGGCCAGCGCGGTGAGCAGCGCCTCGCCGCCGCCCGCGAACACCGGGCGTGTCCAGAAGCTGTACCAATTGGCCAGACTGCGCAGTTGCCCGCTGGCGGGGCGTTGCATCAGCGCCATCGCGCACCGCGCCTCGCCCTCGCTCGCCAGCGCGAGCAGCGGCTGTTCGCCGGACAGGCACAGCTCGTGCAGCGCGCTCCACCATGCCAGGCGGTCGAACGGCGCGGGCTGGCACTCAAGCCCCAGCGCGGTTGCCCATGCCGGTTCGGCTTGCGCCTCTGCCGGATTAACGAGATATTCGAAGCTGACCATTAACCGGGCCTCGTCATCGTCCTTCCTTACCGGACTGCCTCATCATCGAAACCGTTCCGCCCGCACTGCCGCTCGACCATCTCGCGCTTTGCGGCGCGGCAGATGCGCCCGCGTTGCTGCTGCGTTCGGGGCCTGTAAGCTACGATGCGTTAAGAGCGCGTGTCGCACAGCTGGCGGGCTGGTTAAGCACAACTGTGCCAGAACCCGGTGCACGGGTCGCGTGCTGGCTGCCCAAGAGTGAGCTGGCCTGCTTGATGCCGTTGGCAGCGGCGCGCGCAGGGCTGGTGTATGTGCCGATCAACCCACTGCTCAAGCGCGCTCAAGTAACGCATATCCTCGCCGACAGTGGCGCAAGAGTGCTGATCGCCAACGCGGGGAGGCTGGCGACGCTCGAGCCGGGCGACATCGCGCAAGCGGCTGCGATGGACGAGCAGGCAGTGGTGGCGCAGCTCGATGGCGCAGCGCCCCTGCCTGATCCATCGACCCGCGATCCCGCGGGACTTGCCCAGATTCTCTATACCAGCGGTTCGACCGGTAAGCCCAAGGGGGTCATGCTCAGCCACGCAAACCTGTGGCTGGGCGCGGTTAGCGTGGCGAGCTACCTCAAGCTTATTGCGGACGACCGCCTGCTCGGGGTTATGCCGTTCAGCTTCGATTATGGGCAAAATCAACTGCTTTGCGGGTGGTTTGCAGGTGCCGCGATAGCTCCGCTCGATTACCTCACACCGCGTGATGTCGTGAAAGCGGTCGAGCGCGAAAGACTAACCACCTTGGCGGCGATCCCGCCGCTGTGGGTCCAGTTGGTCGAGCAGGACTGGGGCGAGGCGGGCATCAGCCTGCGGCGGTTGACCAACACCGGCGGGGCGTTGACCGTCGATCTGGTCCGCAAGCTGCGTTCAAAGTTTCCTCAAGCCGATCTCTACGCGATGTACGGACTGACCGAGGCGTTTCGATCGAGCTATCTCGATCCGGCGCTGATCGACGCGCACCCGACCGCGATCGGCCAGGCAATCCCCTACGCCGAAATCATAGTCGTGGCCGACGACGGGAGCGCGGCGGGGGTCGATGGCGAGGGTGAACTGGTCCACGCCGGGCCGCTCGTCGCGCAAGGGTATTGGGGCGATGCCGAGCGGACCGCCGAGCGGTTTCGCCCGGCGCCCGCGTGGTCGCGGCATGGCGGCGTGGCGGTGTGGTCGGGCGACCGGGTGCGGCGCGACGCTGGCGGGCTGCTCCATTTCGCTGGGCGTCGCGATGCGATGATCAAGACGTCGGGCAACCGGGTCAGCCCGCAGGAAATCGAGGACGCCGCGCTCGCGACCGGTCTGGTCGCCGAGGCGGTGGCGCTTGGGGTGCCCGATGCGCGGCTGGGCCAAGCGATCCATCTGGTGGCCCGCGCGGCAATCGGCAGCGATGGCGCGCGCGAGGCTTTGCCCAAGGCGCTCGCCGCCGCGCTCCCCAACTTCATGGTCCCGCACGCGATCCACTGGCGCGAGGCGATGCCGCTCAACGCTAACGGCAAACTTGATCGAGCGGCGCTCGCACAGGAACTGGCGGCATGAAGCCGCTCGGGCCGATTCCAGACGGCTTCAAAGTGATCGACGACGAGTTGGCAGTCGCTGGCCGCACGGCAAGCGCGTTGGTGGCGGAGGCCGGTGATACCCCGCTGTTCGTCTATTCACGCCAGCTCGTCGCCACGCGCGTAGCCCGTCTGCGCAAGGCCATGCCGAAGCGGCTCGCAGTTCATTATGCGGTCAAGGCAAACCCTTATCCCCCCTTGCTCGATTTCATGACAGATTTGATAGACGGGTTCGACATCGCCTCGGCCGGCGAACTCACGATTGTTTCGCGCATCGAGATCGATCCTCGGCAAGTCAGCTTTGCCGGCCCGGGCAAGCGCGACGCGGAGCTTGAGGCGGCGATTGCTGCGGGGGTGACGATCAACCTTGAATCGCTTGCTGAAACCCACCGTGCGCTGGCCATCGGCGAGCGACTGGGAATGGCGCCGCGGCTGGCGGTGCGCGTCAACCCGGACTTTGATCTCAAGGGATCGGGGATGAAAATGGGTGGGGGTGCGAGGCAGTTCGGAGTAGATTCAGAGAAAACACCTGAAGTCATCCGGGCGATCCTCGCATCGGGTGCGGAGTGGCGGGGACTGCACATCTTTGCGGGCAGCCAGGCACTCGATGCGGAAGCGATCATAGAGACGCAAGCGCAGACAATGGCGCTCGCCGCGCGGCTTGCCGAGCGATCGGGCACATCGCTGCCTGGCTGCAACCTTGGCGGAGGGTTCGGCATTCCCTATTTCCCCGGCGACAGAGATCTCGACATCGAAAAGATCGGCGCGGCGCTGGGCGAGCAATTTGCCGCGCTTCCGCCCGTGTTGGAAAACACCGTTTTCTGCATTGAGCTGGGACGCTGGCTGGTCGGTCCGGCCGGGGTCTATCTGACCCGGATCGTCGATCGCAAGGTCAGCCACGGCGAGGTGTTTCTCGTCACCGACGGCGGCCTCCACCACCAGCTTGCCGCCAGCGGAAAC
>JANMQW010000308.1:0-2359 GCA_031370725.1 Novosphingobium sp. | reverse complement strand
TTGCCCTGGGTGTGGCCGCTGACATCGACATACTGGCCCGCGATGAAATGGTCTGCAGTGATCGTCGCGCCGACGGGGAGCAATGCCGCTTCATCATCAAGGCGAAACTCGGCGACGCGCGCCTTGAGTTCAACCTCGGCTTTGGCAAAATGCTCACGCTGCGGCTTGGCAACGTTCTTCTGCTTGGCGGAACCCGCACCGAGTTGGACCGCGACGTATCCGTCACGATCGGCGGTGCGGTGTGAAACCACCTGGCAATCCTCCAGCGAAAGAACGGTAACCGGCACGTGCCGTCCGTCTTCCTGGAACAGGCGGGTCATCCCCACCTTCTTAGCGATCACGCCAGTGCGCATGATCAATCTCCTACAGAGGCCTTGCAGGACCATCCCGCGAGGCGTGTTCAACCCGTTTAGGAACGAGCCCCGTCCGGGCTGAGTGCTTCTCCCAAGGAAGAAGCAAGACGGGGGACGCTTGCCCGGCAGTTTGCCGGAGGTATCCCTGTGTCCGCGCGGCTTGCACCGCGAAGTCCCGACCGAAGCCGGAAGGTAGTGGCCTGCCACCCCGGCCTACGCCGGGGCTAAAGGCAAACTCGCTTAAGCGAGTTTGATTTCGACGTTCACGCCCGCTGCCAAATCGAGCTTCATCAGCGCGTCCACGGTCTGGGCGTTGGGCTGCACGATATCGAGCAGCCGCTTGTAGGTGCGGACCTCGAACTGCTCACGCGACTTCTTGTCGATGTGCGGTCCGCGGTTCACGGTGAATTTCTCGGTCCTCGTCGGCAGTGGGATGGGGCCCCGGATCAGCGCGCCGGTGCGGCGTGCAGTGTCCGCGATTTCGCCAGTCGCCTGGTCGAGCACGCGGTGGTCAAACGCCTTGAGGCGAATGCGGATATTCTGGGCTTCCATGTCCAACTACCGATGAGAAAGAGCAACGAGAGAATGCCGACCTCTTACGAGAACGAGGCACCCCCCAAAAAACGACCGCCGGGGGCCAGAACGAATCTGGTTATCCCCCGGCGGAGCGGCGCCTATATTACTTCGTGATCGAGCTGACAACCCCCGAACCGACGGTCCGGCCACCTTCGCGGATCGCGAAGCGCAGGCCCGGGTCCATCGCGATCGGCGCGATCAGCTTGACGCCGATCGTGACGTTGTCGCCCGGCATCACCATTTCAGTGCCCTCGGGGAGAATGACCTCGCCGGTGACGTCGGTGGTGCGGAAGTAGAACTGCGGCCGGTAATTGGCGAAGAACGGCGTGTGACGGCCACCTTCGTCCTTCGACAGGACGTAGACTTCGGCGTTGAATTCGGTGTGCGGATTGACCGAGCCGGGCTTGCAAAGCACCTGGCCGCGCTCGACCTCTTCCCGGCCAACACCACGAACCAGCGCGCCGATGTTGTCGCCAGCCATGCCCTGATCGAGCAGCTTGCGGAACATTTCGACGCCAGTGACGACGGTCTTGCGGGTGTCCTTGAGGCCGACGATCTCGACTTCCTCGCCGACCTTGACGATGCCGCTCTCGACGCGACCGGTCACCACGGTGCCGCGGCCCGAGATCGAGAACACGTCCTCAACCGGCATCAGGAACGGCTTGTCGGTGGGGCGCGGCGGCTGCGGAATGTGCTCATCGACGGCCTTCATCAATTCGTAGATCGAGTTCTTGCCGATCTCGTCATCGCGGCCTTCGAGCGCGGCGAGCGCCGAACCCTTGACGATCGGAATGTTGTCGCCGTCGAAGTTATAGAAGCTCAGCAGCTCGCGAATTTCCAGCTCGACCAGCTCGAGGATTTCTTCGTCATCGACCTGATCGACCTTGTTCATGTAGACGACCAGCGAAGGCACGCCGACCTGACGGGCAAGCAGAATGTGCTCGCGGGTCTGCGGCATCGGACCGTCGGCCGAGCTCACCACCAGGATCGCACCGTCCATCTGCGCCGCGCCGGTGATCATGTTCTTCACATAATCGGCGTGGCCCGGGCAATCGACGTGCGCGTAGTGACGGTTGGCCGTCTCGTACTCGACGTGGGCGGTCGAGATCGTGATGCCGCGCTCACGCTCTTCGGGAGCCTTGTCGATGTTGGCATAGTCGGTGAAAACCGCGCCGCCGGTTTCGGCCAGCACTTTGGTGATCGCCGCCGTCAGCGTGGTCTTGCCATGGTCGACGTGACCGATGGTGCCGATGTTGCAGTGCGGCTTCGTCCGCTCGAATTTAGCCTTAGCCATTGTCCAAACCTTCTTTTCGCTTGAAGTGATTTTTCGGGGAGACGGTGCCCCACCTGAAACAGGCGCCGCCCCTAGAACGATGCTTGCGCTTAGGCAAGCTTCTCCTTGACCTCGGCCGCCACGTTCGCGGGGACCT
>JANMQW010000282.1:0-3690 GCA_031370725.1 Novosphingobium sp. | reverse complement strand
GGCGACACGCCAGCTTGGCGTGCTCGAAGCGACGCCCGAAGCCGAAGCCGAATGGGTCGCGCACGTCGCCCAGGTGGCCGATACCACGCTCTTCCCGCAAGCCAACAGCTGGTACATGGGCGCCAATGTACCCGGAAAGCCGCGCGTGTTCCTGCCCTACGTCGGCGGCTTTCCGGCTTATGTCGAGGCGTGTGAGGCGGTGGTCGCGGACGGCTATCGCGGGTTTGCGCTGGCCTGATCAAACCCGCGAACGACAGGCTAGCAAATCACCCTCCCCACACCTATTTACACTGCTGTGAGCAAACCCGCGCCATTTCGCTACGCTATCGAAGTCGCCCCCGGCGACATCGATTTCATGGGCCACGTCAACAACGCCAGCTACCTCGGCTGGGTCCAGGATGCGGTGGTCGATCACTGGCGCTCGCTCGCCCCGGCCGACGCGGTCGCGCAGCACTTGTGGGTCGCGCTCAAGCATGAGATTACCTATCGCCGCCCGACCTTTCTGGGCGACGACGTGATCGCTACCGTCTTGCTCGAAAAGTTCCATGGTGCCCGCGCGTTCTATGAAACCGTGATCCGGCGCGGCGAGGAAGTACTGGCCGAAGTCAAATCGAGCTGGTGCTGCGTCGATGCCGAAACCCTGCGCCCGGCCCGGCTGGCGGCGGATATCGTGCGGCGGTTCTTTCCCGAGGGGGAAGGTTAGCTGAGCTGGGACGGGGCAAAGACTGCCGGCCGAAGCTACACGATTAAAACGCAAGCTCGTCAAAGATCGGGTCCCGGCACCTCACGCATGCCGGGACCTTTGCTTGTAACAAGACTACTCGAGCAAGCTCGTCAATATCCGCGGTAGTAGTAGCGCTGATTTGAGCGATGCTCGTTGGAATGCTCGCGATTAAGGTCGTCATGACCGTAGGCATGCTCTTTTCGCAGATACCGATGCAAGCGGCGGTGGTCGCGGCGGCTCACACCTTGCTCGTGTACTTCATTGTGAACCTCGTCGAGATCATCATGCTCGTCAGCATGCTGGTCTTCCAGATCGCCGTGCTGGCGCTGGTGGCGATAGTTGTTGTTGCTGCGATAGCCGCGATCGTCGTAGCCATAAGGTGAGCCGTAACCCGACGGATACCCGTAACCGCCGTAGCCGCCATAGCCCCCCGTCCCGATGCTGATCGAAACGCTCCCGCGAGCCGCGGCGGGCGCGGGAATCATTGCGGCTGCCGCGGCCATGCCGGCCAGGGCTAGAATCAATTTTCTGTTCATGACCTTCAACTCCCAAGGCGATGCACTGCTATCACCCTGGAACGCTGCACGGATGCTGAATGCGCTGTCGCAAAGCTGACAGAAATGCCGGGCGCGTTTGCCTGCGCCATCAAACGTCCAGGTTCGCCACGTTGAGCGCGTTTTCCTGGATGAACTCGCGACGCGGTTCGACCACGTCGCCCATCAGGCGGGTGAAGATTTCGTCGGTGACGTCGGCGTCCTCGACTTTGACCTGGAGCAGCAGCCGCACATCGGGATCGAGCGTGGTTTCCCACAATTGCTCGGCGTTCATTTCGCCCAGCCCCTTGTAGCGCGCGATCGCCAGACCCTTGCGCCCGGCGACGAGCACTGCATCGAGCAATTGGCTGGGGCGCGTGATCGATCCGTCGCCTGCAATCGCGCGGGCCGGGGCCTGCGCGCCGGGATCTTCGCCGAGTTCGGCACCATCGTCGTCGCCCGAAACCTCGATTTCCGGCTCAACTTCAGCGGCGCCGCCCTTCACCAGCCGCGCCACCGCACCATAGGCTTCGGCGTGTTCGGCGGTCAGCCGGGCGAGTTTGCGCGCTTCGGCGCTGACGAGGAAGCCGGGCTCGATCACATGGTGGTCGGTCACCCCGCGCCACACCCGCTGGAGGTGATAGCCGCCCTCGGCCGAGATCGCCGCGCTCCACCGCGCTTCCTGATCGCCGCGATCGAGCCAGCGCACGCTGTTCGCCAACGCTGCGGTACGATCTGCTTCAGGGTCGAGCGCACCAGCCAGCGCCAGCGCCTCGATGATCGCGGGATCATAGCGCTTGGGGACGAACGCCATCAGGCTGCGCATGCGCATC
Source organism: Novosphingobium sp. (assembly GCA_031370725.1). Lineage (GTDB taxonomy): Bacteria > Pseudomonadota > Alphaproteobacteria > Sphingomonadales > Sphingomonadaceae > Novosphingobium. The sequence continues at coordinate 1,600 of JANMQW010000282.1, read as the reverse complement.
GCGTGCTGAACCAGCGCCTCAAGGTCTGCCCCGCTTCTGGCCCCACCCGCGCTCTCCAGCACGCGTCCGGCCAGCCCCGCCTCGACCAGATAGCGATCGAGCGCGGCAGCGTCCTTGAGGTAGACCTCGCTGCGCCCCTTGGCGACTTTGAACAGCGGCGGCTGGGCAATGTAGAGGTGCCCGCCGCGGATGATGTCGGGCATCTGGCGGTGGAAGAACGTGAGCAACAGTGTGCGGATATGCGCGCCGTCGACGTCGGCGTCGGTCATGATCACGATCTTGTGATAGCGCAGTTTTTCAAGGTTGAACTCGTCGCGGATGCCCGTGCCCATCGCTTGGATCAGTGTGCCGACTTCCTTGGAACTGATAATCCGGTCAAACCGCGCGCGTTCCACGTTGAGGATCTTGCCCTTGAGCGGAAGGATCGCCTGGAAGTGGCGGTCGCGACCCTGCTTGGCCGATCCGCCGGCGCTGTCGCCTTCGACCAGGAACAGCTCGGACTTGGCGGGATCGCGCTCCTGGCAGTCGGCGAGCTTGCCGGGCAGGCTGGCGATGTCCATCGCGCCCTTGCGCCGAGTCAGCTCGCGCGCCTTTTTGGCCGCTTCGCGCGCGGCGGCGGCATCGATGATCTTGCCGATCACCGCCTTGGCGTGCGCAGGGTTTTCCTCGAGCCAATCGCTCATCCGGTCGGCCATCAGGCTTTCGAGCGGCTGGCGGACTTCGGATGAGACCAGCTTGTCCTTGGTCTGCGACGAGAACTTAGGATCGGGCAGCTTGACGCTGACGATCGCGGTCAGCCCCTCGCGCATATCATCGCCGGTGAGGCTGACCTTCTCTTTCTTCATCAGCCCCGATTTTTCGGCGTAGTTGTTGAGCGTCCTGGTCAGCGCGGCGCGGAATGCGGCCAGATGCGTGCCGCCGTCGCGCTGGGGGATGTTGTTGGTGAAGCACAGAACGTTCTCGTAATAGCTGTCGTTCCATTCGAGTGCGACTTCGATGCCGATGCCGTCACGTTCGGAACTGATCGCCACCGGCTCGGGCAGCAGCGGGGTCTTGTTGCGATCGAGATAGCCCACGAATGCGCCGATCCCGCCTTGGTAGAACAGGTCGTGCTCCTTGATCTCCTCATGCCGTAGATCGCGCAGCTTGATGTGGACCCCCGAGTTGAGGAAGGCGAGTTCGCGATAACGGTGCTCGAGCTTTTCGAAATCGAAGTCGGTGACGTTCTTGAAGGTGTTGGTCGAGGCGAGGAAGGTGACGCGGGTGCCCTTCTTGCCTGCTGGCGCCGGGCCGACCATTCGCAATGGCTCGACCGCATCGCCGTAAGCGAACTTCATCCAGTGCTCTTCGCCGTCGCGCCAGATCGTCAGCTCGAGCCATTCAGACAGCGCGTTGACCACCGAGACGCCGACCCCGTGGAGCCCGCCCGAAACCTTGTAGGCGTTGTCGTCGCTGGTATTCTCGAATTTGCCCCCGGCATGAAGCTGGGTCATGATCACTTCGGCCGCCGACACGCCTTCCTCGGCGTGGATCCCGGTGGGAATGCCACGGCCGTTGTCTTCGACGCTGACCGAGCCATCGGGGTTGAGCTCGATCAAAA
>JANMQW010000239.1:0-2268 GCA_031370725.1 Novosphingobium sp. | reverse complement strand
ACGTGGTGGTTGTTCTGGCCATACAGCAGCTCGATGTGGAGCGTGATCCCCGCGGCCTGCGAAATCGAATGGAACCAGTGCTCGATCAGTTCGGTATCGAATTCGCCGAGCCGCGGTTGGGAGAACGCCGCCTTCCACACCAGAAACGGGCGGCCTGAAATGTCCAGCGCGACCCGCGCCAGGGTCTCGTCCATCGGCGAATAGGCGCTGCCATAGCGGGTTATCCCGCGCTTATCGCCCAGCGCCTGATGGATCGCCTGGCCGATCGCGATCGCCGAGTCTTCGGTGGTGTGGTGCTGATCGACGTGGAGGTCGCCGCTTACCTTACACACCAGATCGATCGCCGAGTGGCGCGCGAACTGTTCCATCATGTGATCGAGAAAGCCGATCCCGGTGGAAACGGCATATTCGCCCGTCCCGTCGAGGTTGACCTCGACGAGGATATCGGTTTCCGCGGTCGTGCGGGCTATCCGGCCAGTGCGCATGGGGGGCGCTATAGGCTGGAAGGGAGCGGAATCAACTCTTGACCCGTCCGCCCCTGCCCGTCAGGTGTTCCAGCGATGAACGACACCGCGCCCGACAGCCTGATCCCCTATGACGAAATCGTGCAGGAGGCACTGCGCGCCGTCGTTGGCCGCGTACTCACCCAGATCGAGCAGACCGGAGGCACCCTTCCCGGCCCCCACCATTTCTACATCACGTTCAAGACCGGCGCGCCGGGAGTCTCGGTCCCCCCGCACTTGCGCGAGCGGTTACCCGACGAGATGACGATCGTCCTCCAGAACAAATTCTGGGATCTCAAGGTCAATGAGGACGGATTCTCGGTCGGCCTTTCGTTTAACCAGATACCGTCCAAGCTGGCAGTGCCGTATGCCGCGATCACCGCGTTCGTCGATCCAGCGGTCGATTTTGGGCTGCAGTTCCAGGCCCTGGGCGCAGGTACCGCTCCTGAACCGCACGATAGCGCGCAGAACGATTCGCCGGAACGCGGCGACGAAGCGGGCGTTGTGGGCGATGATGGCTCGAACGTCGTCACGGTCGATTTCGGCCGAAAGAAGTAACCGGGCCTCTGCGCCCGCGCATAAGGGCAGACAATGGCCAGGCGTAACTCTTCGAAAATCGCCAAGACGGTTGATGGTGCGAAAGCCACGCTCGACGTTACGAAGGCGAAGCTGGACCGGGTCGATGGCCCCAGTCCCAATCCGATGACCAATCTGATCCTTACCGACCTGCTGCTGCGCGGCGGCGGGCAAATGCTGCGCCACGCGGTCGAGGCTTCGCTGCTCAAAACCAAGTACGACGCCGGGAAGGCCAAGAAGATCATCGCAGGGCGCAGCCTGACACAGACCCTGGTGGCGACCGCAGTCGCGCGCTTTGCCACACGCTCGGTGCCGGGGATGATCCTGGTCGGCGGAGGAACGCTGGCGAAGTTGTTGTACGACCGCAGCCAGGATAAGCGCGCCGCGCGGGCCGAGGGTCACAAGGCGATCGCCAAACAGGCCGCCGACGGCGCCAAGGAATAGCCGACCCCCATTGGTCGAGGAATGTTGACCGTACCCGCCATCCTGCGCCATCAGTGCGCATGGTCCAAGCCCCGCCAAACACCGACAACACGCTCCAGCGCCGCGGGTTGATGTTCATCCTGTCCTCGCCATCGGGCGCGGGCAAGACGACCATCGCTCAACGCCTGCTGCGCGAAGACGGCATCATCCGCCTCTCGATTTCCGCGACCACCCGGCCCCCGCGCGACGGCGAGATCGATGGGCGCGACTATCATTTCGTCAGCCAGCCCGAATTCGAACGGATGGTCGAGGCCGACGAGTTCTATGAATGGGCCACGGTGTTCGGCCACTCCTATGGCACGCCGAAATCGCAAATCCGCGCCGGGCTCAAGCTGGGCGAGGACTTCCTGTTCGATATCGACTGGCAAGGCACCCAGCAGCTATTCCAGAAGGACCAGCAGGACGTTGTGCGGGTGTTCATCCTGCCCCCCAGCCTCGACGAATTGCGGCGACGCCTAGTCGGCCGCGGGACCGACAGCGACGAAGTGATCGACGCCCGCATGGCCCGCGCCCAGGCCGAGATCAGCCACTGGGACGGGTATGACTACGTCGTGGTCAACGACGATATCGACGTGTGCTTTGCCAAGGTGATGGAGATCCTGGGCGCCGAACGGATGAAGCGTGCGCGCCAGACCGGGCTGATCGGGTTCGTGCGCGGGTTGATGCGCACCGCAGACCAGGTTCCAAACGCGCCTTAGGGCAATCC
>JANMQW010000186.1:0-5165 GCA_031370725.1 Novosphingobium sp. | reverse complement strand
ACCAACAGCTTTTTCGGCACGCAGCCGCGGATCACGCAAGTCCCGCCGATGCGGTATTCCTCGGCGATGGCGACTTTCGCGCCGTGCGAAGCGGACACCCTGGCGGCGCGCACCCCGCCAGAGCCGGCGCCGATGACGAAGAGGTCGTAGTCGTACTTAGCCATCGGGCTGCTCCTGTTGCGGGGGCGCATATGGGCGAGCAGGTTGGCGCGCGCCAATAGCTTTTAGGCATGATGGTGATCGGGACGGCGAGCCGTTGCGGAGTTAAGCGATCCCCGCCGCCGCCAGCAGCGCCTCGGTGCTTGCATCGAACCTCGCCCCACCGGCCTCGATCGACTTGGCAATCGCCTTGCCCAGCTCGACCCCGAACTGGTCGAACGGGTTGACCCCGAGCAGCGCGGCGTTGGCGAAAGTGCGGTGTTCGTGGAACGCGATCAGCGCGCCGAAGCTGGCGGGGGTTAGGTCGTCGAGCAGGATCGTCGCCGATGGGCGGTCGCCACCGTAATTGCGAGCAGCGTCCTTGCTCGCCTGCCCCGCCATCAGCGCCGCGCCTTGGGCAAAGCAGTTGGCGAGCAGGGTGTGATGGTGGACGGGATCGAGCGCATCGCCCGGCGCAATCACCGCGACGAAATCGACCGGGATCAGGTGGGAGCCCTGGTGGAGCAGTTGAAACACCGCGTGCTGGGCGTCGGTCCCCACCCCGCCCCAAGTGATGGGCGCACTTGCCCGGCCCAGCGGCGCACCATCGGCCATCACCGATTTGCCGTTCGATTCCATCTCAAGCTGCTGAAGATAGCTGGGCAGCAGCCGCAGCCGTTCGTCGTAAGCAAACACCGCGCGCGTCTGACACCCGCGAACTTGCGCGTAATACAGATCGGCAAACGCCGCGCGCAGTGGCAGATTCGCCGCGGGGTCGGTATCGCGGAAATGGTGATCGACCGCGGCGGCCCCCTCCAGCATCTGCGCAAACGCATCCCACCCCAGCGCCAGCGCAATCGGAAAGCCGATCGACGACCACAGCGAATAGCGCCCGCCCACGGTCTCGGGGAACGGCAGAACGCGAGTTTCGTCGATGCCCCATTCGACCGCCCTGTCGGGGCTGGCGGTCAGCGCGATCACCCGCCCGTGCGGATCGCCGACCCCGCCCGCGCGCAGCCAGTCGAGCGCGGACGCCACGTTGATCAGCGTTTCGGTGGTAGTGAAGGTCTTGCTGGCGGCGGCGATCAGCGTGGTCGCCGCATCGCACTTTGCGAATGCTTCCTCCAGCGCGCAGCCGTCGATGTTCGAGACGACGTGGACCGCCACTTTCGATCCATCTCTTGCCAGCGCATCGATCGCCAAAGCCGGGCCAAGCGCGGAGCCGCCGATGCCGATGTGGATCAGCGATTTGACCTCGCCCAAAACGCCTTCATGAACCGCCTCGACCAGCAGCTTCATCCGCTGGTGTAAGGCCTGCGCCTCTTCGACATCGGCCGGATCACCCACGCCGCGCTGTGCGGTGTGGGTTGCGGCGCGGCCCTCGGATGGGTTGACCACCTCACCCGCGAACAGCGCGGCGCGCTTGCCAGCGAAGTCCGCGGCGGTGGCGAATCCCTCGAACGCAGCGATCACCGCGGCATCGAGATGGGTTTTGGACCAATCGAACCGGATCGCCCCGTCCGCCAGGTCGAGCGTGCCGGTCAGTTTCTCGACGCGACCGGCATCGCCGAACAGCTCGGTCAGCGTCATGCGCGGTAGGGCTTCGAGCGCTGTCCAGTCCATCGTTTTTACTTTCCTACCAACGGTGACCGCGCCTATGCCGCGCGGCCATGGCAAAGCCAAGCAATGCTCCCGAACACTGGCCGCGTCTGCACCTTTCGCGCGGCTACGGATCAGCTTGCGGCGAGGGCCGAAAATATCGCCTGGACACTGGTCCAAGCGGTCCACTCGTGTATTAAGGCGCTAACACACTTGTCCCAGGATCTGCCCCCCCCGATGACCACCGCCGCCGCCCCCGCACCCGTCGAAGCGACGCCTCCCGTCCCGGCGAAAAAGGAGAAGAAGGAAGACAGCTTCCCCGTCTTCCTGATCAAGCTGGCGCTGATCGTGGCGATATTCCGCAGCTTCTTCTTTTCGCCATTCAACATCCCCAGTGAATCGATGCTGCCGCGGCTGGAGAATGGCGACTACCTGCTCGCCGCCAAGTGGCCATTTGGCTATTCCAAATACTCGCTGCCTTTCAGTGTGCCGCTCATCCCCGGGCGCATCCTGGCGGGGCAGCCCGATCGCGGTGACGTCGTGATCTTCAAGGCGCCGCCGGGCAACGACGTCGATTACATCAAGCGGGTGATCGGCCTGCCCGGCGATACCGTGCAGATGATCGGCGGCCAGCTAACACTCAACGGCAAGATCATCCCCAAGCAAAAGATCGCCGATTTCGAGCTGCCCGTCACCCCCAACACCCGCTGCATCGCCCCACAGTTCGAGGCGAGCTCGGCCGAGGGCGCGGCGGTGTGCCACTACCCGCGCTATCGCGAAACGCTGCCCGGCGGGCGCAGTTACGAAGTGCTCGATTTGTTTTCCACTCCGCAGGACGATGCTCCGCCGGTAATTGTGCCCGAAGGATCGGTGTTCCTGATGGGCGACAACCGCGACAACTCGATGGATAGCCGCTTCCCCGCGGTCGAGGGCGCGGGCATCGGCATCGTTCCGCAGGCCAATCTGGTCGGCCGGGCGAGCATCATGATGTTCTCGACCAACGGCGGGGCCTCGTGGCTGCTGCCATGGACCTGGTTCACCGCGGCGCGATGGAGCCGGATCGGCGGAACTTTTTGAGCCTGTCGGATGAATCGGTAGGCTATCTCACCGCGCTTACCGGCGAGGTGCCGCGCCTTGCGGACCTGTGGAACGAGGCGCTGACCCACGGCAGCATGGGCGAACCGCGCAATTATGAGCGGCTCGAGTTTCTGGGCGACCGGGTGCTGGGGCTGGCCATAGCCGAATGGCTGCATGAGCGCGGGCGGATGGACGAAGGCACGCTCTCGCAACGACTCAACGCGCTGGTCAGCGGGAATACTTGCGCCACCGTGGCGCGCGAGATCGGCCTGCCCGCCCACTTGCGGCTGGGCAAGCAGGCGCGCGACGATGGCGGCCACGACAGCGACAACATTCTGGGCGACGTGGTCGAGGCGCTGCTCGGCGCGTTGTTCATCGAGCGCGGCTATGATGCGGCGCAGGCGCTGGTCCGCCGCCTGTGGGCCAGCCAGATTGCCGCGGGCAAGGGCGAAAGGAAGCATCCCAAGGCCGCTCTGCAGGAATGGGCCGCGGGCAACAAGCGCAAGCCGCCGGTCTATGCACTGCTCGCCCGCGAAGGGCCGGACCACGCCGCCAGCTTTACCGTGTCGGTCTCGGTCAAAGGCGTGGGCGAGGCCCAGGCGGGTGGATCGAGCAAGCAGGAAGCCGAGACCCAGGCGGCCAATGCGTTCATGAAAGAGTTCGGGTGATGGTCCCAATCAACATACCTGGTTTCCGTCGCCCCGGCGAAAGCCGGGGCCCCGCTTCCTTTCTTTACGCCCGCAAGAAATGCGGGGCCCCGTGTCAAGCACGGGGCGACGGAGTGCTTTTGTTTTGACCGATCCTATCCAACACTGCGGCCTGATCGCCATCCTCGGCGCGCCCAACGCGGGCAAATCCACGCTGGTCAACGCGCTCGTCGGGCAAAAGGTCGCGGCGGTCAGCGCCAAGGCGCAGACCACCCGCGCCCGCCTGCTCGGCATTGCCATCGCCGACAATATCCAGATGATCCTCGCCGACACGCCCGGCATCTTCGCCCCCAAGCGTCGCCTCGACCGGGCGATGGTCGCTGCCGCCTGGGAAGGCGCGAGCGAGGCCGATGCGATCTTGCTGGTGGTCGATTCGGTCAGGCTGCGCCGCCACGAACTGACCCCGATCGTCGAGGCGCTGAAAGGCCGCAAGGAACGCAAGCTGCTGGCGCTGACCAAAGTCGATGCCAGCGCCAAGGAACCGCTGCTCAAGCTCGCCGAGGAACTGGTCGCCGCCGCCGGGTTCGACGAGGTGTTCTTCATCTCGGCGCTGACCGGCGACGGGGTGGCCGAACTCAAGGCCCGGTTGGCCGAACTGATGCCCGCGGGCGAATGGCACTATCCCGAAGACCAGGTTTCTGACGCCAGCGAACGTCTGCTCGCCGCCGAAATCACCCGCGAACAACTCTACCGCCAGCTCCACGAAGAGTTGCCCTACGACGCCGCCGTCCGCCCCGAGAGCTACACGGTACGCAAGGACGGCTCGGTCGAAATCCGCCAGCAGATCGTCATCGCGCGCGAAAGCCAGAAACCGATCGTGCTGGGCAAACGCGGCGCGCGGATCAAGGCGATCGGCGAAGCGGCACGGATCGAACTGACGGTGCTGCTGGGGGTCAAGGTCCACCTGTTCCTGCACGTCAAGGTGGACGAGGCCTGGGCGGAAAGCCGCGAGATTTATGACGAGATCGGGCTGGACTGGGTGAAGTGAGGGCGGTTCCGAACGTCGGCATACGACCTATTGCAGACACAGCCGCAGCCCGACTAACCTGCGCACAGTTTTGGCCGAAGGAACTGCGATGCTTGTTGTTTTCGGGGGCTTACCGGGAACTGGAAAGACGACGCTCGCACAGCAGGTCGCCGATCGGCTTGGGGCGACATATCTCCGAATCGATACGATCGAGCAGGCGCTTCGCTCATCGTTGGCATTGGCGGATGACGTGGGGCCGGCTGGGTATGTGATTGCTTACGCCATCTGTGCGACCAATCTCACCCTTGGGCGTGCGGTCGTGGCGGACTGCGTAAACCCCCTCCCAGTCACGCGTGCCGCATGGCGCGAAGTGGCGACGCGGACCGCTTCTCCAATTGTCGAAATTGAAGTCATTTGCTCCGACGAGGCTGAACATCGGCGACGTGTGGAATGCAGGGAAATCGACATACCCGGCCTGATACCGCCGACGTGGGCCGCTGTCGTGGCCCGGGACTATGAGCCTTGGTCCGAGCCGAGGATGGTGGTCGATACCGCAAATACGACAACCACCGAGGCCGTGCTTGCGATTGTCAACGTTATAAAGCGGCGGTCATCCGGACCTTCGAACGGCAGCTAACCACCCATAGCGGACCCTCACTACCGCAACTTCGCAATCG
>JANMQW010000165.1:0-3139 GCA_031370725.1 Novosphingobium sp. | reverse complement strand
TCGCGCGCGATGCGATCGGCCTGGTCGCCGACATAAGCCTTGGCGCCGGCTGCCGCGCGCCACCATGCGTCTCCGCCGTCAGTCGCGCTGAGCGCGACGCGGTAGACCATCGACCGGCTCTGTTCGAGCGCGGCGTAGCATTCGACCAAGCGATGCTGGATCGCCTGAAAGGATCCGATCGGCACGCCGAACTGCTCGCGCTGCTTGGCGTAGGTGATCGTATCGTCGAACAACCGCTGGGCGAGACCAAGCATTTCGGCGGCCGCCAGCAGGCGAACCAGCGCGACCGCATCGCTCAGCGCCGCTGCGCCGATGGAAAGATCCGCGTCGGCCGCGAGCGGAACCCGGTTGAAGCGCACTTCGCTGGCGATGCTGCCATCGGCCACGCGATAGGGATGATGGACGATGCCTGCGCTGGATGCGGGAAGCGTGACAATCGCCGCCTCGCCCTTGCGATCGGCCAGCACCAGCAACTGCTCGGCCAGCGCGCCGCCTGAAACGAATGTCTTCTCGCCGCGCAATTCGTCGCTGCCCGCCGCCGCCTCGATCACTACCGCGCGCGGTTCGAGCGAGAACCGGCGGGCGCGTTCGGCAAAGGCGAAGGCGAAGAAGGTCTCGCCCGATACCGCGCTCTCGATCAGATCGTGGCGCCCTGCGGCGCAAAGCAACCGCGCAGGCAGAACACCGTTTTCGAGCCACGGATCGGGCGCGATGGCGTTGCCCAGCGCTTCGGCGACAATCGCCAGATCGATCGGTGAACCGCCCATGCCCCCTGCGGCTTCGGGCACCACCAGCGCGAGCAGACCAAGCTCGGCCATCTCGCGCCACCGCTCAAGCGAATACCCCCCGGGTGAGCCGCGCAGCGCCCGGCGATCGGCGGCAGCACCAAACCGGCGCACGTTGTCGCGGATTTGCTCCTGCTCGCCCGAAAGGTCGAAATTCATGTAGCGCGCCTGAACCGGATCGGCAGGTTGATGATCCCGCGCAACAGCACATTGGGGAACACCTTGACCTGATCGTCGTCGGTCACCTCGAAATCGGTCAGCCGCTCGAGCAGTTCATCGAACGCGACGAACATCTCCTTGCGGCTGAGCATGTTGCCCACACACATGTGCGGACCCTTGCCGAACGCAAGGTGGCTGCGGGCGTTTGTACGAGTGACATCGAATTTGTCGGGATTTTCGTATTTGGCCGGATCGCGGTTGGCGGCGGCATAACGCAACTGCAACATCGAGCCTTTGGCCAGCGCTACCCCGCCAAGCTCGGTGTCGTTGGTCACCACCCGCCACATCCCCGCGGTCGGCGTTTCATAGCGCAGCGATTCCTCGACCAGGTTCTGGATGAGCTTTGGATCGCGCCCGCCCGCCGCGGCCCTGGCCAGTGCCATCTGATCGGCGTTGCGGATCAATTGGAGCAGACCGCCGGCCAGCGTCGAAGTGGTGGTCTCGTTACCCGCGACCATGAACTGCTGCATGATCGACATGATCTCGGGATCGGTTAGCGGGGTCTCGCCCTCGACCCGCGCTTCGACCAGATCGGTCAGAAGATCGTCGCCGCCATTGGCGCGGCGATCGTCGATCTTGGCCTTCATATACCGCTGGTATTCGACGAACTGGTGCGCGCAATCGAGCTGGCGCGCGCGATCGATCATCTGGCTGAAGCGATCCACCGCCGCATCTGACCATGCCTTGACCTGGGCCGGGTCGTTATCGAGTCCAATCTGCTGGGCGATCATCGCCACCGGCAACGGCACGGCAAAATCATGGACGAATTCGCATTCGCCCGCATCGGCCATCGCTTCGATCAATTCGATCGACTTGACCCGCATGTCCTGTTCGATCGCGTTGACCCGCGGGGCCGAGAACGCCAGGTTCACCAGCTTGCGATTGCGGGTGTGGACCGGCGCGTCGGCAGTCAGCAGCGTGGCCGGATTGTCCCACCCGGTGGCCAGGATGGCGTCGATCTCGGGATCGGCAGCGCCCATCAATCCGCCGAAGTCGTTCGAGAAATCCTGGACGCGCGCGGTCGCTTCAGAACACAGGTCGTAGGTGTAGACCACATGGGTGTTCATCTCGGGCATGTGTTCGATCTTCGTGCCCGCTTCGTGCGCCAGGCGATAATAGTCGAACGGATCGATCAGGGTCTGGGGCGAAAACAGGCTGACATGCTCATTCATGCGGGGGGCATCCGTATCGATACTGTAGCCGCGTCTTAGGCCGACCTCGCCCGGCCTTGCGATGCGTGAATTTGCTAGTCCGGGGGCGAGGCGACGTAATCGAGCGCGTTGGCGAGCACACGGCGGACGTGCAGGTTGGCATATGTCGCCGGGCCGTCGCCGAACTGGAGGTACACCAGCCGCGCCGCGAGTGCCTGCTTGGCCCAGGCGACGCAATCGTTGCCAGCGGGATGCTCCCACCCCGTGTTGTCGAACATTCGCCCGGCGACAGCAGCGGAGGCAGAATAAAAATTGTCGCGCACGAAGTCGTGCCGGGCACGGATCAATGGTTGGAAATCGTTGGTAAATACGGGCGCGAGATAGAGTTCGTCGATCACAGGGAATGCGGCGGGCAACCCTGCAGTCACCGGGTGATCGGCGGCAATTTGCGCGGTGTAGGCCACATCGTGGCGATACCCCGAATCGAGCTGCGCCTGCCCGCGCACCTCGCCGGGCTGATAAAGGAACCGACCGCCGAGCAACTCATGCCACTCAGGCCACAGCGCCCATCCGGCCAGCGCATGGTGCATTGCGACCGCCCCGCGACCGCCTGCGAACCGCGCAATGATCGCGCGGCGATACGCCTCGCTTGGCGGGCGAGCGATCACTTGCCCGTCGGCAAAGGTATAGCCGGGCATGTCGTAGAACAGCATCGCATCGACATCGGCGGCACAACCTTCGCCGACCATCCGTTCGGCTTCGGGGTGGATCAGGTGGGTGACGGTCCAGCCAGCCAGGCTTGCCAACAGCGCCGCGAACGGCTCCGCCTCATACGGATGCCCGCCCGACAGAACGAGCAGATCGCGCGACATCAGGCGAGCTTGAGGATCATCTTGCCCTGGTTCGATCCCGCGAACAGCCGCATGAACGCGGGGTAGGCGTTCTCGATGCCTTCATCGATGTGTTCATCGACCACCAGTTTGC
>JANMQW010000147.1:0-5029 GCA_031370725.1 Novosphingobium sp. | reverse complement strand
GCGGCGACCTGTTCGATGTGGGTCGATTTGCCCGTGCCGTGATAGCCCTGGACCATCACCCGGCGGTTGTGGGCGAACCCGGCCAGGATCGCCAGCGTGGTGTCGGGATCGAACACATAGGCGGCGTCGTGATCGGGCACGCGCTCGTCGGCCTCGCTGAACGCGGGGCACTGCATGTCGCTGTCGATACCGAATACCTCGCGCACGCTGATCATCTTGTCAGGCGCGTCGAGCACGGTCTGGTTGCGGCTATCGGGCTGGATGTTGGAGATATCGTTCATTGTTCTCGCGCCTATACGCGCGGCTCTGTGGCTGCAATAAAGAATGGGCGGCTGCAATAACCAATGGGTTGCAAAAGTGCGACTCGTTGCAAGCAATTACGCCGGCAGAAGCCCGGCGCGCGCCACAGGCCAATCCAGCGACCTGCCTTCTTTTCGGCTCTTTTGAGCTTTTTTTGTTCCGTGGACAGTGGGGGCAAACAGCGATTCGGCCGCTTCAACCGTTGTGTGACGATGCCGTTTTCAAAGGAATCCAACCCATGACCCGATCTCCCGGAATGTTCATCTGGTATGAACTGATGACATCCGACGCGGCGGCCGCGAAGGCCTTCTACGATGCGGTGGTCGGATGGACGATCGACTCCAAAAGCTCGGCGCCAGACGGCACGATGGATTATCGCATGATCGCGCGGGGCGACGGTGGTTTCGCTGGCGGTATGCTTGCGCTGAGCGACGTGATGCTGGCCAATGGCGCACGGCCCGGGTGGCTCGGCTACCTCCATGTAAAGGATGTCGATGCTGCCTCCGCGGCAATCTCGGCCGAGGGCGGGTCAATCCACATGCCGCCGCACACGATGCCGGGAGTCGGGCGGATAGCGATGCTGGCCGACCCGCAGGATGCGCCGATCTATCTCATGACCCCCACCCCGCCCGCCGACAATCCTGACGCCGCGAGTGATGTTTTCTCAGTCGATCAGCCGCAGCATGTGCGCTGGAACGAGCTGCAATCGAGCGATCCCGAAGCGTCGGTGGGGTTCTACACCAACCACTTTGGGTGGTCGCAGCAGGGCGAGATGGACATGGGCCCGATGGGCAAATACCGCTTCGTCCAGCACGATGGCGTCGGCATCGGGGCGGTCATGGGCAAAATGCCTGAACCGCCGCTCAGCGTCTGGTTCTTTTACTTCGGAGTCGATGACATCGATCGCGCGGTCGCTGCGGTGACGGTCGGCGGCGGGACGCTCAACGGCGAGATCATGCAGGTCCCGGGCGGCGATTTCTCGGTCCACTGCTCCGATCCCCAAGGCGCGGCGTTCGGCCTCGTCGGTCCTCGAAAGGCTTGAGCCATGGCCGAATACACCTTCTTCACCAATCCGATGAGCCGCGGCCAGATCGCGCGCTGGGCGCTTCACGAGGCGGGGGCCGAGTATGATCCGGTTCTGATCGACTTCGCAGCCCCGCATCCCCAACTCGATGCCGCCAATCCGATGCGCAAGGTTCCGACGATCGTCCACCATGCGGTAGGCGGGGATCGCACGATCAGCGAGGCGGCGGCGATCTGTGCCTACCTCGCCGACGCGCATCCGCTCGCCGAACTCGCCCCGCGCGAAACCGAGCGCGCCGACTACTACCGCTGGATGTTCTTCGCCGCCGGGCCGGTCGAGCAGGCGATCGTAGCCAAGGCGATGGGCTGGGAAGTGCCGCAGGGGCGCGAAGGCATGGTCGGATTCGGCAGCCTCGACCGGGTACTGGATGCGCTCGAAGGCCTGCTCGACGACCGCGAGTGGGTGTGCGGCGAACGCTTCACGATGGCCGACGTCTATGTCGGCAGCCAGGTCGATTGGGGCCTAGCGTTCGGGTCGATGCCATCGCGCGCCGCGTTCGTCGCATATGCCGAACGGTTCCGTGAGCGTGACGCCTTCAAGACCGCCAAGGCCATCGACAACGCGCTGATCGAGGAGATGAAGGAATGAGCAGCCCCAAAAACCTCGTCTGCCTGTGGTACGACGGGACCGCCGAGGACGCCGCAACTTTCTACTCCGCGACATTTCCCGATAGCCACGTCGGTGCGGTCCATCGTGCCCCAGGTGACAATCCCAGCGGCAAACAAGGCGATGTCCTCACCGTGGAATTTACCGTGATGGGGATCCCTTGCCTCGGCCTCAACGGCGGTTCGGGCCAGCCGCATAGCTGGGCGTTCTCGTTCCAGGTCGCAACCGACGATCAGGCTGAGACCGACAGATATTGGAATGCGATTGTTGGCAATGACGGCGAAGAAAGCCAGTGCGGCTGGTGCAAGGACAAATGGGGCCTCAACTGGCAGATTACTCCACGCGCGCTGACGCAGGCGATGGCTGTTGGCGGGGATCAGGCGAAACGGGCCTTCGCAGCGATGATGACGATGAAGAAGATCGACGTCGCGGTCATCGAAGCAGCAGTGAAAGGCTAGAACGATGCCACGCAAAATTGTCGGCTCAGCGTTCATCTCGCTCGACGGTGTCATCCAGGGCCCCGGTGGACCCACCGAGGATCGCAGCGGCGGCTTTGACCAGGGTGGCTGGGTGTTCAAAGTCTGGGATGACGGCATCGACGAGGCGATCGGCTCGCTCTTCGCCGGGGACTACGACCTCCTGCTCGGGCGGCGGACCTACGACATATTTGCCGCCTATTGGCCTTACGTCGATGGTGAAGGCGCGGCGATGGGGGAAGCGTTCACGCGTGCCAGCAAGTTCGTCCTGACGCGCGGCATTCAACCGCTCGATTGGGCCAACAGCCATCGCGTGGCGAGCATCGCAGATGTAGCGGCGATCAAGGCCAGCGACGGCCCAGATCTCATCATTCAGGGGTCGAGCATGATTTATCCGGGGTTGCTCGCCGCAGGTCTGCTCGATCGGCTGATTCTGATGACCTTTCCGGTCACGCTGGGCCGCGGCAAGCGACTGTTCGGGAACGAGACACCTGCCAGCTTGCTCGAGATGATCGATCACAAGGTTACCGCCAAGGGTAGCATCATCGCCACCTACAAACCCGGCGGCGGGCTTCCGGCCTACCCGCCGGATGGCCCCGAGCCGAGCACCAGCGAACGCGAGGTCGAGCGGCAGCGGCGGATCGCAGCGGGCACCTGGTAGTCCGCGAGGGCTGGGGTGCCTGCGCCAGCCCGTTCAAAGCGCTGTGCGGCGGCTAGAATATCTGTCGCAGCATCTGGTAAGCCTCGATCACCGCTTGCAAGCGCGCCTCGAAGCTGCGGTCCCCGCCGTTGCGATCCGGGTGGTACTTGCGGACGAGCTCGGCGTAGCGTCGGCGCAAGGCGCTGCGGTCGGCGTCGTGGCCTAGCGACAGGACATCGAGCGCGCGGCGCTGATCCGCGGTCAGCACCCGGCCATCTGCGCGCGTCACCGGCTGCCTGGCGCGAGCCCGCGCTGCGATCGCCTCCAACGGATCGGCAAAGTCGCCCCAGCGCGGTGCCTGATCGATTTCCGCGGTTGCGCTGAACGCGCGCGTCTCGCGCTCCCACCCGGCGACTGGATGCTGCGCGGAAAGAATTTCTTCGGCGCTCATGCCTTCGAACCAGTTGTAGCTGGCGTTGAACGCGCGCACGTGATCGAGACAGAACCAGTAATACTCGCCCGGGCCATCGAAGCCCGGGCGCCGTTCGCCCGGCGCGCGAAATTCGCCCGCCTCCTCGCAGCCGTGTGCGGTGCAAGGGCGGTCGCTGCCAGCGATGCGGCCGTGGAACTTGTTGAGCCTCACGGCTTCCACATGGGCATCGAGACGCTAGAAGGGAAGATATGAAAACCCCGATCGCTCATGAAATCGAACGGCTACTCGAAGCTGCGTTGGCTCCCACGCTGCTGGTGGTGACCAACGATACCGCCAACCACCACGGCCACGCCGGCGACGACGGCAGCGGCGAATCGCACTTTTCCGTGGAGATCGAAAGCGCGGCGTTCGCAGGCGTCTCGCGCCTCGAACGCCAACGTATGGTCAACCGCGCCCTGGGCGACTTGCCCGGCCAACGGGTCCACGCGCTGGCAATCAAGGCCAGAGCGCTCGGCGAATGAACTCTGCCCGTCGCATCCGCCGCGCCGCGCGGCTCCTGGTGATCGACGAGCACGAACGGCTGCTGCTGTTCCGCTTCACCTTTACCGGACGAACGCCGTTCTGGGCGACTGCGGGCGGCGAATGCGATCCAGGCGAGAGCTTCGAGGATGCCGCGCGGCGCGAGTTGACCGAGGAAACCGGAATCATTGCCGAACCCGGTCCCGTGGTCGTCGCGAGGGGCAACGACTTCGTCACCGCTCATGGCGAGCCCGTCACGGCCGACGAACGCTACTTTCGCATCCTTGTCCCCGCCGGCGAAATCGCCACCCACGGCCACACCGACCTGGAACGCGAGATCATGCGCGAGCATCGCTGGTTTACCCGCGCCGAGTTGGCCGATTGGGCCGAACCGATCTTCCCGCCCGAAATTCTCGCCCTGCTTGATCGCGAGGCTGTTTCATGAGCGAGACAGTCATCCCGAACGTGATTCCGATCAGTGCCAACCACGGAGAGTTACCCATGACCTATTCCGGCCAAACCGCGTGGATTACCGGCGCATCCTCCGGGATTGGCGAGGCGCTTGCCACGGGCCTTGCTGCGCGCGGGGCGCGACTGGTGCTGTCGGGGCGCAATGTCGCCGAGCTTGAACGCGTGGCCGCGGCTTGTGGGGGCGAGGCGCTGGTTCTGCCGTTCGAGACCACCGATTACGCCGCGCTCCCTGCACTCGTCGCTCAAGCGTGGGACTGGCGCGAGGGTATCGATCTGCTGATCAACAACGCCGGCATCTCGCAACGCTCGCTCGCCGAGGAAACCGAATTTGCGGTGTACGAACGGATCGTCGCGGTCGATCTGCTCGCCCCGATCGCGCTGACCCAGGCGCTGTTGCCACGCATGGTCGCACGCAAATCAGGCAGGCTGGCGTTCATTTCCAGCATCGCGGGCAAAGTGGGGGTGCCGATGCGCACCGCCTACAGCGCCGCCAAGTTCGG
>JANMQW010000063.1:0-6006 GCA_031370725.1 Novosphingobium sp. | reverse complement strand
TGGGCGAAAGCGCGTCGGTGCGCGAAATGCAGCGGCTGGCGCGCACGCTGAAGGTCGCCATCCCCGCCAGCTTCTTCGAACGCGACGGCCAGCACTTTTACAACACCCTGGCGATGATCGATGCGGGCGGCGAAATCGTCGGGCTATATCGCAAAAGCCACATCCCCGATGGGCCGGGGTATGAGGAAAAGTACTATTTCCGCCCTGGCAACACCGGGTTCAAGGTGTGGGACGTCTGCGGCACGCGCATCGGCGTGGGTATCTGCTGGGACCAGTGGTTCCCCGAATGCGCGCGGATCATGGCGCTGATGGGAGCGGAACTGCTGTTCTATCCCACCGCGATCGGGAGCGAACCCTACGACGAGGACTTCGACACCAGCCGGATATGGCGCCGGGCGATGCTCGGCCACGCCGCGTCGAACTGCATGCCGGTGGTCGCCGCCAACCGGATCGGTGACGAAAGTCAGGGCGTTTCGGGCCAGGCCTTTTACGGCCACAGCTTCATCGCCGACGAGTGGGGCGATTTTGCCGTCGAGTTCGGACAAGAGGAAAGCGGCGCACTCGTCGCCACGCTCGATCTGGAGGCAGCGCGGCGCCACCGCGCGGGCATGGGTTTCTTCCGTGATCGCCGTCCCGAACTCTATCGCCGCCTCGCCGAGGATACGTGAAGGCGCGCTACCTGATCGCGCTGGGCAGCAACGTCCGCCACCCGCGCTACGGTGCGCCGCCGCAAGTCCTGCGCGCCGCGCTGAAGGCGCTCGATCACGAAAAGCGGATTGGGCTGGCAACCGCCTCGCGCATCGTCGCCAGCACTCCGCTCGGGCACCCAAACGGACCGGCAAACCGCCGCTATGCCAACGCGGCGGCAATCGTCCGCAGCAAGCTCGATCCGCCTGCGTTGCTCGCCCGGCTCCACGCGCTCGAGCAACGCTTCGCCCGCCGCCGCCGCGGTCGTCGCTGGGGCCCGCGCACGCTCGATCTCGATGTCGTGCTGTGGAGCGACGGGCCGTGGGCTTCGCCCGGCCTGACCATCCCGCACTCCGCGTTCCGCGAACGCGAATTCGTCCTTGCCCCCGCGCTGGCTATCGCGCGCGAGTGGCGCGATCCACTGACCGGGCACACCATCGCCCACCTCGCCGCCCGCCTGCGTCGACCCTGTCCTTTGGTGCGACCGGTTGACCCCCACCGCACACACGCATAGGGCGACCTCGCGTCCCGCATGGGGGCCCTTAGCTCAGTCGGTAGAGCAACTGACTTTTAATCAGTAGGTCGCTGGTTCGAACCCAGCAGGGCTCACCAAAAAATTTTCTGTTCCCAGCGAGGTGCGGGCCGACGAGCTGGAGTTTGCCTGAATCGCTTTGACGGCAAATTGGCAGCGTCCCTGGTAATCGTCGTTTTGGTTCCTGGCGAATGCGGTGTTCTGGAAGGCCGCAAGCTCTCCGCCACCGCACATGCAAGCCGTTCGAAGTTCGCCGCTCCTGCGCCGCCTTCACGAGCGAAGGGGACTTTGCGCAAGCCGCCGCTCAAAGCGACGCCAGTCTCCGGGTCAGCCGCGAGCGCGAGCATCGATGCCCCGCGCTCAACGTTAGTCAAGATCGCCTTGGCGCGCCGGATAAGATCTGAAAGTTCAACGACGGTCCGGGAGACGTTCGTTAAACTTGGCACTAAACGAACGTCGCAGACGCATTGGTTGCCGGGGGGCCTGTAAGCCGGGTTCTGTCTTGCGGGCGGTGTCCCTTCGGACCAGCCCCGCAAGGGCAGCCATTCCTCTAGGCCTTGCGTTGCCGCAAGGCTCAAGCAGCCAACCCGGGCGACTGGCGTGAAACACGCCTGCTCTTGCGCCAGAGACGCACAAGCGCGCCGCCCCTATTCGGCCTTGCTCCGGGTGGGGTTTGCCGTGCGGGTCCTGTTGCCAGTCCCCCGGTGCGCTCTTGCCGCACCCTTTCACCCTTGCTGTCCCCGCCTGCGCGGGGGTTAGCGGTCTGCTCTCTGTGGCACTTTCCCTTGATTTCCCGCGTCCTTCGACAAGCTCAGGATGAGCGGAAAACCCGGCGGGCGTTACCCGCCACCCTTGTTTCGTGGAGCCCGGACTTTCCTCGGTATCTTTCGATAACGCGGCTGCCCGGCCCCCCGGCGCCTCAGCGTGTAAGCCCGCGATCGCGGTCGAGCAAGAGCGCGAAGACCATCGCCCCCACCTGCAGGTCGATCTTGCCGTCGATCAGCTTTGGCCGCCAGCGCCGCTGGAACGCGCGCACCGTGGCGCGGCCATCGGTGATATCGTAGCCGAAGCGTTCGAGCGCGAGCAGCACCGCACCCTCGTTGTCGAACGGATCGCCCAGCACAACCTCGGGCACCGGCAGCGCGAGGCGGTGGCGGGCAAGCAGCGGCCAGTCGAACAGTTCGCCCGGATCGTCCTTGCGCGCGGGCGCGATGTCCGAATGGCCGACGACGTTGGCGCGGGCGATGTCATGGGTTTTTACGATCCGCGCCAACAAAGGCAACAGCGCCTCGATCTGCGCGGGCGGGAATTCGCGATAGCCCCACTCGTGCCCCGGATTGACTAGCTCGATCCCGATGCTCGCCGAATTGATGTCAGTGGTCCCGCGCCAATAACTGCGCCCGGCGTGCCATGCGCGCCTGGCTTCGGGGACCAGTCGGACGACTTCGCCGTCCTCGCCGATCAGGTAGTGTGCGCTGACTTTGGCCGCAGGATCGACCAGGCGTTGTTCGGCTTCTGCGCCGGTCTGCATGCCCGTGTAATGGAGCACCACCATTGAGATCGGCAGCGCGCGCTCGTCGCAATTGGGCGATAGATTTTCACGGTGGATCAGTTCATCCATGAGGGCGGGCCTCCACCCGCAATCACCCGCGCGGCAGCACCGCGCCCATCACCAGCGCGTCTTCGCCGTGGTGCCACTGGACCCCGCCGCCGACACTGGCCGCCAACTGCTGGATCATCGCGGCCGGCGCAGTGCGGCTGGACAGGTCTCCCACCGGCAGCGAACCGTCGAGCGCTTGGCCGATCGTCTGATCGAACGCTATTCGCGGACCCGCAGCGCGGATCACGATTTCGCTAGCGCCGCCGCTGCCGGGTTCGCCGCCAGTCAGCTCCGCCCCCACTTCGAGCGTGCCGCCGCGGACCAGCGCCTCGATCCCGATCGCGGCCAGATTAAGCAGTGTCTTGACCGCGGCTTTGGGCAGTTCCTCGCTCGAAACCGTCCAGTCGAGCGTGATCCGTCCCGAATCACCGATCAGCGCGGCGATCAGCGCGCGCGCCTCGTGCACCTGAACCATCTGTCCGAACCCGCCCGCGGCGCCGAATGCAAGGCGGAAGAACTTGAGCTTGTCGGCGCTCGCCTTGGCGCTCTGTTCGAGCAGCTCCATGCAGCGCTTGCGCATTTCGGGGTCTTTTTCATCGCGCAGCAGCTCGAGCCCGTTCGACAGCGCACCCACTGGCGAAAGCATATCGTGGCACAGCCGCGAGCACAGCAGGCTGGCAAGTTCGAGAGCGGCGGTATCGGTCATTGGGTCCCCTGGGCGCGACGCCCCTGCACGTGACGATGGTTGCGCCTTAACCGGCAACGACGCGCGTTGAAAGCGGTTCGAACCCGCCGATGCCATCGCGCCAGAAGCTTACTGCATCTCCCGCGACGATCGCCCAGATGCGGCCATCCCCGCTGGACGACGCCTGATCGGTCGCCGAAGGGGCGGCGCCGCCGGTGGGGTGCGAATGCCAGTAGCCCGCGATCCCCGGCCCTCCGCCTCGCGCCATTTTGTGTGCAGCGATCAGCGAGGTGGGATCGATCTCGAAGTGGGTGAGGGGGGTGGGGTGGATGTTGGTGCAGACAGTAGCCTGCACGATCAGGTCCGCGGTGCCCAGCAACAGTCCACACGCTTCAAGCGGATAGGCGAGGGCGGCTTCCTGCTCAATGGCAGCCAGAACGCCCGCGCCTACTCCCACTTCGGTTTGTCCTGAGGCCATCGCGTGGGGCTAGGTCAAGGACGGTCCTTCGACAAGCTCAGGGCAAACGGGCTATGGGGTTCCAGTGGAGACCGAACGTATCATCGAAGGCGTGCTTGCCGGTGACGTCGCGCGGCTTGATAAAGCGCTGGCCGAGGCGAGCGGTCTGTCGCGCGAACGGGTTAAGGCGCTGCTCGGCGAGCGCCGGGTGTTGCTGGATGGCAAGCTCGCAACCCAGGCATCGGCCAAGCTGCATGGAGGTACCCGCTGGACGATAAATGTGCCGCAGGCTGTTCCGCTCGCCGCTGCCGCGCAGGATATCCCACTGGTCGTCGCCTATGAGGACGAGCACCTGATCGTCATCGACAAGCCCGCGGGGCTGGTTGTCCACCCCGCAGCGGGAAATCTCGACGGGACGCTGGTCAACGCTCTGCTTCACCATTGTGCGGGCCAGCTGTCGGGCATCGGCGGGGTCGCGCGCCCCGGGATCGTCCATCGGATCGACAAGGACACCTCTGGGCTGCTGGTGGTGGCCAAAAGCGACATCGCGCACGAAGGGCTCGCCCGCCAGTTCGTCGACCATTCGATCGAGCGCGCCTATCATGCGGTTTGCGCCGGGCGCCCGCTGCCTCTTGCGGGGACGATAAGTGGGGCGATCGCGCGCTCGACTTCCGATCGCAAGAAGATGGCGTTGGTCGGGCGAAACATCGAAGGCAGCCGCGGCAAGCACGCGGTGACGCATTATCGCACGCTTCAAGCGCTTGAAGCGGCAACCTATCTGGAATGTCGTCTCGAAACTGGACGAACCCATCAGGTTCGCGTTCATCTTGCGTCAATCGGTCATCCGCTAGTTGGTGACCCTGTCTATGGACGCTCCCCCTCATCGATTCGCTCGCTTCTTGCCCGGATCGGCTTTGCCCGGCAGGCGCTCCACGCCGCCCGGCTCGGCTTTATCCATCCGGTCAGCGGGCAACGCCTCGCCTTTGTCAGCATGTTGCCCGTCGATATGCGGGAACTGATCGTCGAATTGGGGGGTTCGCCCCAAGACTGCTGATGTAAACGACACCCCGAGCTAAGTGGCACCCTGATCTAAGGGACACGCTGAACCAGTGTGAATGCGGGGGTAGGTGACAATACAGATCGAGTCGCGCTATCACAGTCGATAGAAAGCATCAGTGGTCCCGTTGGCCGCCGCCCGTTAAACAGGACGGTCACGGGATCGATGAAAGGACGGACGTTCAAGTGAGCAAGCTACCTACCCGTAAACCCTCCACCGGTAGATCTGGCGTGCCTGCCGTGCCCGTGATGGGCGGCGAGGCCGGGCTCAATCGCTATCTTAGCGAAATCCGTAAGTTTCCGCTGCTCGCGCCTGAGCAGGAGTACATGCTCGCCAAGCGTTTTGCTGAGCATCAGGACTCGGAGGCTGCCGCCCAGTTGGTTACCAGCCACCTGCGTCTCGTCGCCAAGATCGCGATGGGTTATCGCGGTTACGGCCTGCCGGTGAGCGAACTGATTTCCGAAGGCAACATCGGGTTGATGCAGGGGGTCAAGAAATTTGATCCCGAGCGCGGCTTTCGCCTGGCGACCTACGCGATGTGGTGGATCAAGGCCTCTATCCAGGAATACATCCTGCGATCATGGAGCCTGGTCAAGATGGGCACCACCGCGGCGCAGAAGAAGCTATTCTTCAATTTGCGGCGGATGAAAAAGAACCTCGAGGCATTCGAGGATTCGGATCTCCACCCCGACGACGTGCGCAAGATCGCGACCGACTTGGGCGTGCCCGAGGTCGATGTGGTCAACATGAACCGGCGGATGATGATGGGCGGCGACGCCTCGCTCAACGTCAGTCTGCGCGCCGACGAGGACGGCGCCGGGCAGTGGCAGGACTGGCTGGTCGATGATCGCCCGTTGCAGGATGAGACCGTCGCCGAAATCGAGGAAGCGGGCCTGCGCCACGACATGCTGACCGAGGCGCTCGATGTGCTCAACGACCGCGAGCGCCACATCCTGACCGACCGCCGCTTGGCCGAAGACCCCAAGAC
>JANMQW010000075.1:0-3578 GCA_031370725.1 Novosphingobium sp. | reverse complement strand
TCGAGCGCGGGGGGCAGCAGCGATCCGGCGGCGTTGGACGAGATCAGCGCATCGACCGCCTTGTCGAATTCGGCCATCACCTCATCGCGCGGACGCCCGGCCTGCGCCGCCATCCCGGCGCGTTCGAGCCGGGTTTCGGCCAAGCTCGGCCCGAACGTCGCCGCCTCGGTCCCCGCGCCTTCGAGATTGCTCACCGCCATGTCGAGCGCGGCCAGCGCTTCGGGATAGCGTTTGTCCTGCGCCAGCAGCCGCGCGCGCTGGCGCTGGACCCGCGCCACCAGCCAGGCGACCTGCTGCTGGTCGATCTGTTCGCCCTTGAGCGCGGCGATGCTGCGGTCGGCGGCGTCGAGCGCGGCGATCGCGCCCGGCTTGTCCTTTTGCGCGAGCAGAGCGACGCTGCGCGCCCAGTTGGCCTGGGCATCGATCACCAGCTGTGAAAGCGAGGCGATATCGGGCGTGGCGACCAGCCCGTTGCGCGCGCCGCCCGCCATCATCTGGTTGATCATCCGCACCGTGGTCGCGTCGGTCAGCGGCTGGGTGGGGTCCATTGGTGCCGAGGCCAGGCGATCGAGCGCGGATACCGCGTTGGCGAAGTTGCGCCGGTTGAGCAGATCGAGCGCGCCATAGCTGTTGCGCTTTCGAACCAGCACCTCGGCCCCCGGCAGGCCGGGGTTTGCGGCCAGCGCCTGGTCGGCCCGCTCGAAATAATTCTGAGCCGAATCGAAGAACCGCAAGTTGGAATCGGCAAGACCCGCGACCAGCAGAAGTTCAATCCGTTCGGACACCGGGGCATCGGCGGGCAGGCGGCTGATCGCATCGTTGAGCGAGCGGCTGGCTTCCATGTGGAGCCCCTGGCGGATCAGCCGCAGACCCTGCTGAAGCGCGCTCTCGCTGTCCGCAGCAAGTGCATTGACCCCGGTTTCTATCGGCGCGGGCGCGAGGGAGGCCAGCTCGATCGCGGGCGCGGCGGTGCGATTGCGGTCGGGGTTGACCTTGCTAGCGCCGGTCAGCAGGCGCAGCGCTTCCTCGCCCGGGCCTTGCGCCGATGGAATCACGCTCAGGCTGAAATGGCGCCCGTCACGCGTCACCACGGTCTCGATCGTCTGGAACCCGAGCAGGCTGTCGAAGCAACGCCGGGCGCGCACGGTTCCGACTTCGCCAACTTTGGCGTCTGCCGCCGCGCCACACTGGAGCGCTGCGTCTATCTTGGCGAAATCGGCGTCGCGAACCGCCCGGATCACGCCCAGATAGCGGTTGGCGGTTGCCCCGCGGCAGGTAATCGCAAAGCTGTCGGAAAAGTGATCGGTGACCGAGGGATCGTCCCAGTACCGCGTCGCGAGGCACGGCTCGCCACGCGAATCGCGCCCCAACTCAAAGGTATCGGGTGCGCTTGGGCGTTTGGCCCAGGCCGGCGCGACGCCCCCGCCCAAGGCTACCAGCGGCAGCACCGCCAGCATGCCCAGGCGCAGGGCGCGACTGCGCGCGAAAGGTCGGATCATTGGGGTTTGTCCTCGGGTTTGGCGCAATCGCCTTCCTTGTCAGGATCGCACTCGATCGCCTGGAGCGGCAGATCGCTGAGCCCGAACGAGCCGATATCGCCGAACAGCGATTCGTTGTTGGTCCCGACGACCGGATCGAACGGGATCGAGAAGTTGCCCTGGGTGCTGAAGATGTCGCCGCGGAAGGCGTTGAGCGGGGGCAGCGGCGGCTGGCTGGTGGTGCTGGCGATGCAGCCCGATCCCGATCCGATCAGGCAGCCGTTGACCCGCGCGCTGAGCCGGTCGATCGCGACCAGCGTCAGGATCCCGTCGCCGAGCACCGCGGCGGCCGAATCGGGCACCCCGTTGATCGTCCCGAACAGCGCGAAGCCGCCGGCGTTGGGGGGATTGGGCCCTTGCAGGAAGAGCGCCGGGCTCGACGGGCTGGCCGTTGAAGCCAGCACCGCGCCCGAGTTGATCGCCGACCCACCGGTGTTCTGGAACAGCGCGTAATCGGAATAGCGCACCGTCAGGCTGCTCGCCGAAAGGATCGTCGGCACGGTATAAACCGCGGCACCGAAAGTATCTGCGACATAAAGCGTCGACGAGCCGCGCGCGACGTAGTCGCTGGCCACAGTCGCCGGCGCTGCGGGCGAGCCGCCTGGGGTAAGCCCTAAAGTGGAAAGGAAATTGGCGTCGAGTCCCATCCCGATCCGGTCAGAGCGCAGATCGAGCGCCAGCCCTGGTACGAGCACCCGTCCGCCAGCATCGGCGGTCGTCGCAAAGCGCATCGTCGTGGCCCGCGTGGTCGCCGCCGTTGAACCGCCCAGACGGAGCGTGCGCGCCCCGGTGCTGCTGGCCGAGATCGTTCCGGTGATGTCGAACCGCTGGAGGCCCAGAATATCGAGCCGCGTCGAACTCGTATCGGCATCGAGCGCCAGCGCGCCGATCGCCACGTCTTGCTTCGAACCCGTGCTGGTCCCGGCATCGAGCACCACCGTCGCGGCGTTGAGCCGGTTGACCTCGGTCTGGCTCAGCGCAAACCCGCCGCTTCCGATCGCGCCATCGCCCAGGCGCAGCGGATTGGTGCCGGGCGCGCGGTCGATCACGGTGATCTGGATGGCCGCAATCGCGCCGTTGATGTCGGCGTCGGTAGCGCTGAGAGTCACGTTGCGCCCGGTGGCGGTGATCGGTCCAACGGTGGCGCGGGTCGCCGCGGCCAGCGTGACGTCGCCGCCCGAGATCGCCGAGCCGACATTGAGCGTCGATCCGGTGGCGTTGAGGTTGAGCGTGGTGCCGGTGACGACCGGGCCGACGGTGATTGCGCCTGCGGTTGCCACGACGTTCGTCCCCGCAGACAGGCTGCCGAGCGTCACCGAAGTTCCACCGTTGATCGTCACGCCCGCCGCGGTCGCGGTGGTCGCACCGCTCACCCCCAGCGAACCTCCGTTGATGATCACCGAGCGCGCCGCGGTGATGTTGGCCCCACTGATCGCGCCGCTGGCGTTGAGGACAACATCGTGCCCAGTGTTGCTCGCGGTGATGTCGGTAAAGCTCAGCGGCCCGGTGGTGACCGCGATATCCACCGTGCTGGCACCCGCAACGGGATCGGCTCCGCGCGCTGCATTGCCCGCAACGATCGCCTCGCCCGCGGTGAAGCCCGAGGTTGCGCGTGCGGTCAGGCTGGCGCCATCGACTTTGCCCACGGTGATGGCCCTGGCGGTGAGCCGGACATCGCTCTCGCGGCCAGCCGTGCTGCCCCCGGTGAGCTGCGAATTGGCCAGAACGATGGCACCGTTGGCGGCGGTGATCGTCAACGCCTCGGCATTGTTCGCTGCGGTGCGATCGGCATTGGCGACAACCGTCAGACGGCCAGAGCCCTTGGTGATATCGCCGGTGGTCGCGGTGATCGTCACGCTGCCGTTGGCCGCCTGCGTGCGCGCCGAGGCGTCGCCCAAGGTCACGCCCGTCCCGCCGGTGACGGTATAGTTGCCCCCCGCGGTCACGTTCTGTTGCACTGTCGCGGTGGTGCCGGCGGTGATCGTGGTGTTGGCGCCGCTGGTAACGTCGCCCACCAGTTGCGCGGACGTGCCCGAGGTC
>JANMQW010000066.1:0-8082 GCA_031370725.1 Novosphingobium sp. | reverse complement strand
GCGGGCGATACCAAGGCTGGCGATAGCTTCGCGGTGCGGGTCACCGACAGCGACAACGACGTGACCACGGTGTCCACCACGACTACGATCGACGTCACCGTGATCGACGATGCTCCGGTGGTGTTCGCGAAGGACAGCCCGATCCAGATCGCCAACAGCGGCAACGTGGCGGGCACTGGCAACTTCGACTTCACCGTCGGCGCCGACCAGCGCACCGATTTCAGCGGCACCAACTCGGACTTCGGAACGATCCAGCTTACCGGCACGGTCGGTTCGCAGACGATCACCCCGACCAATCTGGTGCGGACGGCCGAAACCGCCACGAGCGCGACGTTCACGTTCTCGTTCAGCTACACGGCCAGCGGCAACACGCTGACCGAGACCGGTACACTAGTCTTCGACAAGACCAACGGCAGCTACACCGTCGATCTCGCCGATCCGATCCAGGCCTCGGTTTCGCCGCCGTCGGTAGCGGGTTCGACCTCGATCGTGGGCTACGATTCAGGCACGGCCAACGTCCAGGGCTCGCAGCCCGGGGTGGCGGTGGCCCAGATCACACCACAATTGTTCGTCCAGTTCACGGGTTTCAACGGCACGATCGTCTCCAATCCAGCGCCGACCAGCACTTACGTCAACGGCGAATTGCTGGGCGGAACGCGCACATTCGTCTCGGTTTCCGGATCGGCCAACGGGGTGGCGGGCGATACCTTCAACAAGGGCGAGGTGCTCGACCTCGACTTCTTCACTACCGATCCCAAAGGCTTCGACACGCTGACGCCGACCGCGTTGGTCTCGACGATTTTCGTCAAGTTCGACGGGATCGGGAACAACGAGGATCTGATCGTGATCCTCAAGGTCTACGACACTGTTCTCCAGACCTACTCGACCCGCGCGCTGTATGTCGCGAACGTCGACATCATCAAGGGCACCGCGCCGGCCGCCTATTCGGGGATTACGCTCGACAACAACGACGGCCTGATCGTCATCGAGCCGAACGATTATCGGATCGTCCCAGGCAGTGGCGCGATGGGAGGCGACGACAACCTGGTGCTCGTCGGCGCGCAGATCACAGCGACCGACGAGGGGATCACCGGACCGGCGATCAACTTCAACGGGACCACCGGAACGCTGGGCGCCAGCGTGATCGGCCAGAACCTGTCGAACGACACCAACGACACCGGGTTCAAGGTTTCCGACATCGGCTTCCTGACCACCACCACCACGATCCAGAACGCTTCGCTCAACTTCACCTTCCAGCTCAAAGACAGCGAAGGCGATCTATCGGCGACGCAGGTGCTGACCGCCAACGTGGTCAACGCCACTGCGCCGATCGCGCTCGATCTCGATGGCGGCGGGGTTCAGTTCCAGGGTCTCGATGCCGGGATCACCTTCAACTACGGCGACGACGCCAGTCGGGTTGGCACTGCGTGGGTCGGCAAGGGCGATGGCCTGCTGGCTATCGACCTCAACGGCAACCACGCGGTCGATGGCGGCAAGGAGATCGTGTTCTCGTCGGGCGCGCTAACCGATCTCCAAGGTCTCGCCGCGCACTACGACACCAACCACGACGGCAAGCTCGACGCCGCCGACGCGGATTTCGCCAAGTTCGGGGTGTGGCAGGACGCCAACGGCAACGGCGTTTCCGATGCGGGCGAGTTCCGCACGCTAGGCGAGGCGGGCATCACGTCGATCGGACTAGTCTCGGACGGCGTGGCTTATACCGTGGCAAACGGTGACGTGACTGTCGCGGGAAGCTCCACCTACACCCGCGTCGACGGCAGCACCGGCTCGATTGCCGACGCGACTTTCGCCACCGCCGCGTTCGACAAGATGGAAGCGAAAACGGCCGGGCTGGCGGCGACCAACGTGGCGGCAGCGGGCGTGCTCGCGGCAGCGGCGGCAACGGTTGCGGCGTTGCCCGCAGCGGCGGCGGAAACAGCTCCCGCATCGGTCGATGGCACGCAGGCGCCCGCGGCCCTTTCACTCCAGGCGCTGCCTGCGACGCACGAAGAACTGCGCCCGGCCAGCGATGCACTGACATCGGCAGTGGCCAAGTCGGCCCCAAGCGAGGCAGCGAGCCATAGCGCGGGTGCTCCGGCGGCGGCTTCGAGCCTGGCAGCGCCAGTCGATCACGCGGTGGGTTCGCCTGCGGAACGGGCCAACGCCGAGCATATCGTCGAGGCGGCTAGCCCGATTTCGGGCGGGTTCAGCGGCGATGCGGGTCAGCTTATGGATGCCCTCCTCGCCACCGCGCAGGCCGCCAAGGCAGGCGTCGGCGAGGGCGGCCAGCACGCCCAGGATCTCGCCGCGGTGGCCGAAGCGTTCGGTGACAGCCACGGCGCGGCGTTGGTCGATGCGATGGTCGATCACTTCGCGGGTGCCCAGACTGCACTGTCTGCGGGCGGTGAGCACGCGCTCGCTGCGCTATTGGCAAGCCAGATCGGGGGAAGCGAAAGCTTCGGCCCGGCATTCGATCTCAACCAGATGCTATCCGACATGAGCGCGCACGCTGCGGCGCAAGTGTAACAACGGGGCGGCTGGATAACGACAAGGGGAAAGAGATGACGAGAAGGATCAAACAGGCGACGCTCGCTTTGGCGTTGGCAGGAGTGGGGGCGGCATGGCCCGCACTCGCCGCGGCGCAGACCGGCGAAGAGCTTGTCGCGATGGGAAAAGGGCAGCTCCGCACCGAGCTGCTCACCCGTCATGATGCGGCGGTCGCGGCAATGGCGGCCACCGTCGGCGTCAACGATCCGCGCTATATCTGGGCGATGCAGGCCAAGGTCCAGTGCGGCATCGCGCTGGGTTATCTCAAGAGCGGGACCAAGGACGCGGGCAGTATCGGCAAGTGCGCCGATGCCTATGCCAGGATGCAGGCAACGCCGATGGCGCCGATGCCGATGGCGCCGACCACCACTGTCACGGCCGAGTTCTGCCGCCAGCCGATCCTGGCGACGGTGTTCTTCGATTTCGACAGTGTGGTCCTGCCCGAAAGTTCGGTCCAGGCGCTCCAGTTCATCGCCAACAACATGAGCCCATGCGGCTGGGCGGGGCTGAACGTCACCGGCCACACCGATCGGTCGGGCAGCGATGCCTATAACGAGGCACTGGCATTACGCCGGGCGGGTGCGGTCGCTGCGGCGCTGGGCAACGCCGGGGTTTCGCCCGGCGCGATGGCGACAAGCGGCAAGGGCGAAAGCGAACCGCGCGTGCCGACGCCCGATGGCGAACGCAATCCGACCAATCGCCGCGTGGAAATTTCCGCTCGCTGATCTTCAATTCCAATCGCGCCGGGGGGCGAGAAACCATGATGACCACCAAACCACTGAAGTACGGGTTGGCAGCGCTGCTGCTGGCGGGGACCGCATCCGGCGCGATGGCGCAAGGCGGGCAAACCATCTCGATGAAGGATGCGATCGCGACCGCGATGGAATCCAACCCCGAGATCGAGCAAGCGCAGATGAACAAGGAGGCAATCCAGTTCGAGCGCAAGCAGGCGCAGGGGCGTTATCTGCCGCGGGTCGATGTCGAGGCTTCGGGCGGGGTCCGGCGGCTTGAAAACCGCACGCGGCGCACACTTGGGATCGCCAACCAGGAGCTTTATCCCGTCGAAGGGCAAGCCTCGGCGACGTGGGACCTGCTCGATTTCGGCAAGCGCCGCGGCGAATTGCTGCGCCAGGCGAGCCGGGTCGACGGCGCCTCGCTGCGCGTGCTCGAACGCTCCGAGTTCATCGCGCTCCAGGTCTCGCGGCAATATCTCAACGTCCTACTCCAGCAGCGGATTTACGCCGCCAGCCAGGATAATTCGGCGTTCCACCGCACGCTGGTGGCCGATCTGGGCACCGGGGTGAAGGAAGGCTCGATCTCGATTGCCGATCAGCAGCAGGCGCAGGAACGGCTTCAGGCCGCGATTGTGCGCGAAACTGAATCGCAACAGAGCCTCGAAGACGCCAAGATCACCCTGCGCCGCCAGACCGGGATCGACATCGACCAGTACCAGATCCCGCCGAGCCTGGCCGCGCAGATGCCGACTTCGGTCGACGAGGCGGTGGGTCTCGCGCGCACCCAAAACCCGCTGGTCAAGGAAGCCGAGGCCGACGTCGACGCCGCCAATTCGCTCGCCAAGAGTGTCAAGGCTGAGCTTTATCCGACCATCGGAGTCGATATGACGGGCCGCTATGGCGACGATATCGACGGCTTCCGCGGCCGGACAAAGGACGTCACCGCGCGCGCCTTCGTCAAGTGGAACATCTATTCGGGCGGGATCACGCAGGCGAAGTACGAAGAACACGTCCGCCGGGCGAGCGAAGCGCGCTTCCGCCTCGATCAGACCAGCCGCGAGGCCGAGGAAGACGTGCGCATCGCATGGAACGCGCTGAACGCGCAAACACGCATCTCCACCGAACTGGAAACCCAAAGCAAGGTCAGCGACGATTTGCTGCTGTCGTACCGGAGCCAGTTCAACGTCGGACGGCGCTCGCTGCTCGACGTGCTCGATGCGCAGAACTCGCGCTACAGCGTGCAGACCCGGCTGGAGACGGCGCGGTTCAGCCAGCTGTTCGCGCAATACCAGACGCTGGCCGCGACCAACCGCTTCCTCACCGCGATGGAAGTGGCGCCGGGCGAAGGCGCGGGCGAGAAGGAGCGCGAACGTTTCAATTACGGCCCGCCCAAGGTTTCCGAGCGGCAGTATCGCGAGCGGCCTTAAGGGACGCACGGTGAGCAACCGTGATCCCCAAACCCCGCTCGTGCTGAGGAGCCCCGCAGGGGCGTCTCGAAGCAGTTCCGCCCACGCGCGATCCTTCGAGACGGACTTCGGCCTCCTCAGGATGGGCGGGTGTGCAAGTTCTCGCTGAGAATGAGCCAGTAGGCCCCCTCCACTTTCACGGTTAATCCCATGGGAACCGAACCACTTATCGGCTAAGGCCACCGCCGGGGTCAGGCTCATCTGGACGAACACGTGAACATAGAAACCACCCCTCCCAAAGCCCGCACCGCCGATCCGCTGGTCGCCTGCATCGGCGAGCTGGCGGCGCGGTTCGGGGTGGCCTTCGCGCCTGGGTTGCTGAGCGGTCTGGCACTCGACCGCACCGGGCGGCTGCCCTGGCATCAGGCCGCGCCCGCGCTCGAACTGCTCGGGCTCAACGCCATCACCGAAGATCGCGCGCGGCTGATGCGGCGGCCCGAACCCTATCCCGCGATGGTCTCGCTGGGCGACGGCCCGGTGGTGATCCACGAAGTGCGCGATCGCCAGGCGCTGGTCTGGCGGCCCGGCACGGGCGAGGCAGCGTGGGAACCGTTTACCAAGCTCGCCAAGCACTTTACAGGACAGGCGCTTAGCGTCACCGGCGATCCCCAGGCCCTTCGAGACGCCAGCCAGCCATGGCACCGCCGCGCCCGCGAACACTGGTTCTGGAGCGAGATCGCCAAGGACCGTCGCAAATTTACCCCGGTGCTGGTCGCCACCTTCATCGTCAACCTGCTCGCGCTGGCGCTGCCGCTGTTCTCGATGAACGTTTACGACCGGGTCATCCCCAACCGCGCCGAATCGACGCTGTGGGTGCTGGCGCTCGGGGTGGGCGTGGCGTTCGCGCTCGAATACGCGCTGCGCCGGGCACGAACCGAGGTGCTCGATCAGATCGGGCGCGATCTTGATCTGCGGTTGTCACAGAAGATCTATTCCAAAATCCTGTCCGCTCCGCTGGCCGAACGCAAGGGTCACACCGGCAATCTGGTGGCGCGGGTTTCGGAATATGCGATCGTTCGCGATTTCTTCGCCTCGACCACGATCGTGCTGATCATCGACATGGCGTTCCTCGTGCTGTTCGTGGCGATGATCGGGTACATCGCGGGGTGGCTGGCGTTGGTCCCGATCGTCGCCATCATCGTGATGGGGCTGGCCGGCTGGCGGCTCCAGCGCCAAGTGATCGCCGCGGCGCGCGATGCGCAGGCCGATTATGGGCTGCAACAGACGCTCCTGGTCGAATCGATTGCCGGGATCGAAACGCTCAAAAGCGTCGCGGGCGAGGGGATGATGCTGGGCCGCTGGCGGCGGCTGGCAGAGATCGGCAGCGTATCGCAGCAAAAGCTCAAGGACATCTCGAGCGCCGCGGTCAGCCTCGCCTCGACCTTTCAACAAGTGTCGAACATCGCATTGATCGTGGGCGGGTACTACCTGTTCGCCAACGGCAGCATCACGATGGGCGCGATCATCGCGATCGTCATGCTGTCGTCGCGCAGCCTTGCGCCGGTCGGCCAATTCGCATTTCTCCTCACCCGCGGCCAGCAGGCGCGCCAGACGCTCGATTCGATCCAGCGGCTGTGGGACGGCGGCGACGAGCGGCGGATGGGCAGTGCGGCGATCACGCCCGAAGTGCGCTCCGCCCGCATTCGGCTAGAGGCTGTCGACTTTACCTATCCCGAAGCCTCCGCCACCTCGCTTGCAGGTATCGGCCTGATGATCGAACCCGGCGACCGGATCGCAGTGATCGGTCGCGTCGCCTCGGGCAAGTCGACGCTCGGGCGCGTGCTGTGCGGGCTCTACCAGCCCACGGGCGGCCAAATGCTGATCGACGGGATCGACAGCCGCCAATATCGGCCGCAGGATTTGCGCAGCGCGTTCCGCTTCGTCGCGCAAGATAGCGATCTATTTTCAGGCTCGGTGAAGGACAATCTCTCGCTGGGTGCGGGGCAGGCGACCGACGAGGAACTGCTGGCTGCACTCCGCACCGTCGGTGCCGACCAGTTTCTGGCGCGCGACGCGGGCGGGTTCGACCGCGCAGTGGGCGAACACGGCAGCCGCCTGTCGGGCGGACAGCGCAGCTTTCTCACGCTCGCCCGCGCGTTCGTTTCACCTGCCCGGTTGATCTTCCTCGACGAGCCTACCGGCGCGATGGACAGCCAGACCGAGAAACTATTTGTCGAACAGTTGTCCCGATCACTGACACCTGCCCAGACGCTGGTTATTTCGACCCATAGACCGGCGCTTTTCTCGCTGTGTAACCGCTTGATCGTCCTCGACAAGGGGCGTATTGTGGCGGACGGGCCGCGAGATCAAATAATCGCAACTGCCGGACTAGGACTCGCTGGAGTCGGAACGGGGAGCGGCTTTAAGCCGTAGGCCAAATGCACGACGGAACAGTTCTCGAACTCGGGATGGATACCCGCTTTACCGCCGCGCCCGCCGCGCCGCGCACCGCGTCACGCGTGATCTGGGTGCTGGCGGTGCTCGCCGTGCTGGCGGTGGGGGGGCTGCAAGTGGTTAGCGGAACTGGTTTGGGTGGCGTGATGAAAGCGCTCGGCTTCAATGCGCCGGCGCAGGCCGAGGCATCGATCCGGATCAGCCTTGAGGCCAAGCGCGCGGTCGCGAGCCTGACCGAGGGCCAGCAGGCCATGATCGTCGTCCAGGGCGATGCCGCCAAGGAGCGCAACGCGTTGATCCCGCTTTCGACCGGTCCGCTCCAGCAGGCACGATCGTTCCTGATCAGCAAAGCCGTGGCGGGTTCGGGCGCGGGGCCGATGGGCAACGCGCTGACCTGCCTGACCCAGGCGGTCTATTATGAAGCCGCCAACGAACCGATGACAGGCCGCCGCGCGGTCGCGCAAGTTGTGCTCAACCGGATGCGCCACCCGGCCTATCCCAAGTCGGTCTGCGGGGTGGTCTATCAGGGCTGGGAACGCACCACCGGGTGCCAATTCAGCTTCACCTGCGACGGCGCGCTGCTTCGACGCCCGGCCGCGGCCACGTGGGCACAGGCGCAGGACGTCGCGCGCGCCGCGCTGTCGGGCTATGTCGAGCCCGCTGTGGGAACCGCGACGTTCTATCATGCCGATTACGTGCTGCCGAAATGGGCCTTCACGCTCAACAAGATCCAGCAGATCGGCGCGCACATCTTCTATCGCTTCCCCGGCGCGTGGGGGAATATCAGCACTTTCAGCGGCGGCTACAGCGGGGTCGAGCGGATCCCCGACGTCAACTATTCGCTGCTTCAAGCACGCTTGAACTCGGAAGCTGCGCTGGGCGGCGCGGGCCTGCCTGCGGATATCATCATCCCCCCTGATCCCACCGATCGCCGCACCGCG
>JANMQW010000033.1:0-5936 GCA_031370725.1 Novosphingobium sp. | reverse complement strand
CAGGGATTTCAGGGCAACGGTTCGATCAACCTGCGCGGCTTGGGCCCGCAGCGCACGCTGGTGCTGTTCAATAACCGCCGGTACATTCCGTCGCCTGGCGACGGATTCACCGACACCAACCTGATTCCGCTGTTCGCGCTCGACCGGATTGAAATTCTGAAGGACGGTGCTGCAGCGACCTATGGTTCCGATGCGATCGCTGGCGTTGCCAACTTCATCACCAAGAAAAACTTCAACGGGATCCAGGCCCAGGGTGACTACAAGATCATCGATGGATCGAAGGGCGATTACAACGCCAGCATTGTCGCGGGGCATACCTTCGGCGCGATCAACCTCCTGGCCGGGTTCGGCTGGCAGCATCGCTCGGAACTGCAGTCACGCAAGCGAGCTTTCACCTCGATTCCTTATACGATCAATCCTGCAGGGTTCTCGACGCTCGGCAATCCCGGAAGCTATCTGCCGCGGCGTGGTGCCACGCCGGTGGCGGGCGTAACGCTCGATGGCAACCAGTTGGGCGCCTGTGCGGCGCTCACCGGGTTCACCTCCACAACCGGGCCGAACGGCACTGGCTCACCGATCTGCCGTTTTTCGTTCGTGCCGTTCGACAATCTAGTCGAAAAAACCGACCGTTACCAAGCGTATGGCCAAGCCGATGCCGACTTATCGGATTCGGTCAAGTGGCACGCCGAAGCGCTTTATGCGCGCTCGGTCCTGCCGCGGCTTCGCTATTCGCCGTCGTTCCCGCCAACCCAGGGTCCCAGAGGTCCGGGTAGCGTAGGCGCATTTTCGGTGCCGCGTTCCAACCCCGGCTTTCAGTCGTTCATCAATCAAAGCTTTGTGCCCGGAAGCGCAACGTTTAACACCGTTAACACGCTGGCAGATAACGCGCTGATCATCCTGTTCCGTCCGTTTGGATTGGGCGGCAATCCCGCGACCGACGCGCTGGGCAGCCAGTTCGGTCGTGCGCAGGACGATGCATGGCGGGTTTCTACCGGGTTTGATGTGGAATTGAGCAGCACCTTCCGCGCCTCGGCTTACGGTACCTACCAGCGCCATTCGCGCACCGCATTCGTTACCGATGCGGTCGGTTCGCGCCTTCAGAACGCTCTGAACGGCTTCGGCGGACCGGCTTGTACAGGCACGGTTGCCGGGGCGAACGGATGCCTCTATCTCAACCCGTTCATCAACACCGCGCCGCTCAACCCGCCGAGCGGAAACGTTAACCCGGCGTTCGTACCGGCTAACGTCACGTCCGCAGCCGTGGTCGATTTCATCTATCAGCCGAATGGCACCCGCCAGCGCGAAGATAATGCGATCTTCGATCTGATCTTCTCGGGTGAAACCGGGATAGATCTGGGCGGCGGACCGATCGCTTACGCATTCGGCGGCCAGGTGCGGACGTCCAACTTCAATTCCAAGCCGATCGACGATCTCAACGATCGCCGCAAGAATCCCTGCCCAGTCGAAGGCAGCTTTTCGTGCCTGTCGAGGGTCGGTGCGGATATCGGACCGTTCATCTTCCTCGGCCAGTCGACCCCGGTCAGTCTCACCCAGAACATCTATGCCGGGTTCGCCGAGGTCAACGTCCCAATCGGCGACAAGCTGGAACTCAACGGTGCTATACGGTACGAAGATTACGGTGGATCGGTCGGTTCGACAATCAATCCCAAGGGGTCGTTCCGCTTTACCCCAACCGACTGGCTGACGCTGCGCGGCTCTGCCGGAACCACCTTCCGCGGTCCGCAGGCGAGCCAGGTTTCACCCGATTCGGTGACCTCGCTGGCGGGTATTCAGGCTGCGGCGAACAACTTCAAATCGGTCGATATCTTCGGTAACCCCAACGATCTCGGCCCTGAAAAGGCGTTCACCTACAACATCGGCGTGGTGGCGAAGACGTCAGGGTTCACCGCCTCGGTCGATTTCTGGTCATTCAATTTCAAGGGCCCGATCACCACCACCCCGGCGCAGGCAATCGCGTCGAGCGTCGCTAACGGCACGACAAGTGGTACTGCTCCGGTCAATTGCGCCAGTCCGTTCGCAAGCCTGATCACCTTTGCCGGCAACGTCTGTACCCAGGGAGTCACCGTCGGCAACGATATCGCGCGGGTGCGGACCGATTGGGTCAACGGTCCCAGGGTCAAGACCCAGGGGCTCGACTTCGCGATCGATTACAAGTTCGATATCGCGGACCAGACCACTCTGAGCTTCGGCGGACAAGCCAGCTACATTACCAAGTATGACATTGCCGACTTCGTCTTCCGAGGGGTTACGGTGCGGAAGGGCTACACCGCACGTGGCTTTACGAACTATTTCCGCGATCCCTTCACGGTCTCCAAATTACGCGCCAGTGCTTTCGCCAATGTCCGCTATGCCGATCTCAACCTGCGCGCGAACTACCGGTTTGTGCAGGGTGTGACCGACGATCGCTGTCCGGCGCTGCCCGCGCCGTGCAACACCACCGCCGACGGCTTCAGCACCGATTTCGGCCGCGAAGTGCGCGATTACCACCAGCTAGATCTTGCTGCGAGCTATGAGATCAATGTCGGCGATCACTCGGCGCTGCTGCGCGCTGGGGTGGAAAACGTGTTCGATCGCGATCCGTCCGCGGCACGCCTGGAAATTGGCTACGACCCGTACACCGGCAATCCTTATGGGCGGCTCTATACGTTCGGCATTACGGTCAATTATTGACCAGCCGGGATTGGCAGAGACGGCTAAAATACCCGCGCTTGTCACCTTTGGCCCATTCGCCCATGTTCCCGGCATAACTTGGGAGCAGGGCGGATGAGCGGGGGCAAGTGCGCAAGCTGAAGACCGGGGTGCTCGGCGACGCGTCGTTGTCGCGCGATCCGACGGCTGTCTCGGACACTTCCTTAGTGCCGCCGCGGATCGTGCTGGCTGCGGTGCGCGGAAACGCGGAACGCGACCTTGTTGGCTCGCATTTCGCCGGTTCGGGCGCGACCCTGTTCCTGTTCGATCGCCAGACCGGCCCGGCCTCGGACGCAGTGGCGCGGCTTGTCGCTTCTCTAAGCGACGATACGGTAGTGCTGGCACCGGTGCGGGTCGCGTGGCTCCCGCCCGAAACTGGTGGAAGCCGGGCCGCGGCTTGGCGCGATCTGATCTCGCTCAGCGATCCGCGCGATCCGTCCGAACGGGTCAAACGGCGCCTGCTTGCCGCGGGCGAAACCGCGCGCTGGAAAATCGCCGAGGCTGAACCCGCGACCCTTGCCACGCTGCGGGCGCGGTGGAAGCAGCGCACCGGCGGGGGAATCGACGCGGACTTCGCCGGTTTCGTCGCACGCCAGGCCGAACTGGCGCTCGAACGGGCCGAAGTGCGGGTACAGGGACGCCGCTACAAGGCCCCGCGGATTACTCCCGAGGATGTCGCGGCAACCCCCGGCTATCGGGAAGGGCTGGTCCGGCTCGCCACCGAGCTTGGCCGCAGCGAGGCCGAGATTCGCGCTGAGGCGGCGGGCTATCTCCACGAACTGCGCTCCGAACGCAGCCCGTTCGTGCTCGACCTTTTGATGCGGTTTTTTCGCTGGGCCTACTCGCGCGCTTATGGCGAGATTGATCTCGTGCCCGGCCAGATCGAGGCGCTGGGGCCGCTGCTCGCGCACTATCCCGCGCTGATCCTGCCCAGCCACAAAGCCAACCTCGACGCGCCGATCGTCGATACCGTGCTGTGGGAGCACGGCCTGGCCCCGCCGGCGCTGTTTGCCGGGATCAACATGAGCTTTTGGCCGGCGGGTCCGCTGATGCGCAAGGCGGGGCGAATTTTCGTGCGGCGCGGGATCACGGGTAACCCGGTCTACCGCTTCGCGCTGCGCGAATACCTCGCCTACATGATCGAACGCCGGTTCAGCCTCGAATGGTTTCCCGAAGGAACCCGCTCGCGCACCGGCAAGCTGCTCCCGCCCAAGCTGGGGCTGATGACTTACGTGGTCGATGCCTATCGCCAGGGGCGGATCGAGGACGTCAAGCTGGTCCCGATCGCAGTGGTCTATGACCAGGTTTATGAGACCGCCGATTTCATCCGCGAAGCGCGCGGCGAGGTGAAGCCGGCCGAATCGTTCCGCTGGATGGTGGCATATTTGCGCGAGCTGCGGCGGCCCTATGGCAAGGCGTATTTGCGCGTTGGCGAGCCGTTATCGATGCGCGACGCGCTGGGTCCACCCGATCCGGGGGCCGATCCCAAATCGCCCGAATCGCTGCTGGCGATGCAGAAGCTGGCGTTGGCGGTTTCATGGCGGACCAATCAGGTCATCCCGATCACCGGGATCGCGCTGGTCGCGTTCGCATTGCTGGCGACCGGGGGCAGGGCGGTGCCGCGGGCGCGGCTGGAACGCTATGCGGGGATGGCTGTGGCACATGCCCTGGCGCGCAACCAGCCGCTGGCGGACAGCGCCCGGTTCGATGAACCCGGCAGGCTCGACGCTGCGCTCGAGGCGCTGACCCGCTCGGGCGTGGTCGCGCGGCATGATACGGGGCACGAGACAGTTTTCGGGATCGGCGACGATCAGCACATCGCTGCCGCGTTCTATCGCAACTCGATGCTCCATTTCGTGCTCGATCGCGCGATTGGCGAGCTTTCGGTGCTGACCGCAGCGCACGCCGCGCCGCGTGAGCGCGAGGAGGCGTTTTTCGCCGCTGCGGTGCGCAGCCGCAAGGCGCTCAAGTTCGAATTCTTCTTCCGCGAGCGCCCCGCCTTCGAACGCGCGCTGGGCGAGGAGATGGACCTGGTCGAGCCCGAATGGCGCGAACGCCTGCGTGCCGCCGCTACGCCCGAGGAGGCCTTCCGCACCATATTCGGCGGGGTCGGCACCGCGCATTCGGCGCTGCGCGCGTTCGTCGAAGCCTATCGCCTGGTTGCCGAACTTCTGGTCCGCGCCCCGCTCGACGCGCCCGCCGATCGCGAGGGCATTGTCACCGCGGCTTGTGGGCTGGGACGCCAGCATCTGCTCGAACAGAAACTGCGCAACGCCGAGGCGGTCTCGCGCCCGCTGTTCAAGACCGCGCTGGAGCTGGCGGCCAACTTGCGCCTGACCGAACCCGGCCCCGACCTCGCCGAACGCCGTGCAGCGTTTCTGGAAAGGCTGGGCGAAATCGCCGCGACGCTCGAATTGATCGAAACAATAACGCGCGAGACGCTGGCGGGCTAGCGCGCCGGGTGCGCTTCCAGCCAGTGAGCGGTAAGCGCCAGCACTTCCTCGCGCTCGGGCTCGTTGAAGATTTCGTGGAACAGCCCCGTCCAGATCCGGATGGTCTTGTCCGCGCTCGCGATGCGCTGGAACAGCGGCGCGGCTTCTATCGCAAAGACGAGCGTGTCCGCATCGCCGTGCATCAGCAAGCACGGCACCGCCAGCGCTCCGACCCGCGCCGGGTACGAGCCGATCGCGCGAGACATCTCGTGTGCGGTCCTCGCGGGAACCTTGCCCCGGAACACCAGCGGGTCGGCGACGTAGTCCGCAACCACTGCGGGATCGCGGCTCACGGCATTTGCATTGAGTGCAATCATCCCAGTGCGCGGGGCGATGGCCGAGACCAGCGCCAGAAACCAGCGTTGGAGCATCGGCAGCGTGCCCCCGATCGCCGGGCCTGACAGCACCAGCCCGGAAAGCTTATCCTGATGGTTCAGCGCATAGTTGAGCGCCAGCGAGCCGCCCATGCTGTGGCCGATCAGCTTGACCGTCGTCTGCCCGCTGTCGGCGCAGACTTTGTCCACCAGCGTGTCCATATCCGCATTGGCCTGCGCGAACCGCTCGATTACCGCCCGCGTCCCTTGCGACTTGCCGTGGCCGTGGTGGTCGAGCGCGTGGACCGCAAACCCGCGTGCGGTCAGGAACCGCGCGACCGCATCATAGCGCCCCGAATGTTCGGCATAGCCGTGCGCGATGACCACCTGATCGCGCGGCGCACCTTCGGGCAGCCAGCTT
>JANMQW010000019.1:0-4918 GCA_031370725.1 Novosphingobium sp. | reverse complement strand
ACCCGCCAGGGGATGCAGCTTTCGGCGATTGTGCTCGATCAGTGGGTGCCCGGCGACGATGCCTGTACGCTGATTGCGGAACTCAAGAGCCGCCGCCCGGCGTTGCCGATCCTGATGCTGACCACCAGCGCCTCGCCGCTGCTGGCGGTCGAGGCAATGCGCGCGGGCGCCACCGATTATCTGATCAAGCCCGTCGCGCCCGATCGCCTGCTGATGGCGTTACGCACCGCGACCACCCGCGAAAAAGACGGCGAGGAGCTCCAGCCACTCACCGAAAAGATGCCCGCGGTACTTGATTTCGACGCGATGATCGGCGCTGCGCCCAATTTCCGCACCGCGCTGGCGGTGGCTGCCAAAGCCGCGCGGGCGCACACTCCGGTGCTGATCGAGGGCGAGAGCGGCACTGGCAAGGAAATGCTGGTCCGCGCGATGCATGCTGCCAGCCCGCGCTCCAAGGCAGGGCTGCGCTTCGTCAACATCGGCGGAATCCCCGCCAACCAAGTTGCGTCTGTGCTGTTCGGGCATGAAAAGGGAGCGTTTCCCGGTGCGTTCGATCGCCATATCGGCGCGCTCCAGCAAGCCGACGGCGCCACCCTGGTGCTCGACGAGATCGATCGGATGCCGGTTTCGGTGCAGGAACGCTTCGCCGCCTATCTTGCCACCGGCCAGGTCCAGCCGATCGGCGCGCGGCACAGCTTTCGGATCGACGTGCGCCTGTTTGCCGCGAGCAACACCCCGCTGGCCGAACTGGTCGCGCTCGACGAATACCGCGCCGAACTGGCGGCTGCGTTGGCCGGAGCCAAGGTCGTCCTGCCGCCACTGCGCGAGCGTGCGGGCGATCTGGCCGCGCTGGCCCGCCACTTTCTCGCCCGGATCGGCGACCAGCCGGGCTTGCGTCCGCTGGGGATCACCGATGGCGCGCTCAAACTGCTTTCGGCCTATGACTGGCCGGGCAACGTCCGCCAGTTGCAGGCGGTATTGTTCCGCGCGGCGGTATTCTGCGACGGCGACGCGCTGACCGCGCAGGATTTCCCGCACCTTTCCAGCCTGCTGGGCGGAGAGCAGCAGGATAACGCGATGGTCCAGGAAGGGGTGGGCGTGATGCTTTACACCCAAGACGGCAACTTGCGCCCGCTCGAAGACATCGAAGCCGACGTGATCCGCCTCGCCATCGGCCACTACCGCGGGCGGATGACCGAAGTCGCGCGGCGGCTGGGGATCGGGCGCTCGACGCTTTATCGTAAACTCAGCGATCTGGGGATCGAAAGCGCG
Source organism: Novosphingobium sp. (assembly GCA_031370725.1). Lineage (GTDB taxonomy): Bacteria > Pseudomonadota > Alphaproteobacteria > Sphingomonadales > Sphingomonadaceae > Novosphingobium. The sequence continues at coordinate 3,646 of JANMQW010000019.1, read as the reverse complement.
GCTTAAAATCGCCGCCCAACAATCCAGAATACCTGCTCGCCAAGTTGCGATACGTGTTATTCTCCTCCCCGGGGGAATGCACCATGCTCCAGACCGTCGACGTGCTCATCGGTTTCAGCCTCGTCATGCTGGTGCTCAGCATCGTGGTGACGATGCTGGTCCAGTTCGTGGTTTCGATGCTACTCAACCTGAAAGGGCGAGTTCTACAGAAGGGTGTTGCGCACTTACTTAACCTTCTCGACAAGAACGGCCTCACCGCCGCTGAGACGCACATTATCGCGGATCACCTGCTGAGAAATGCGCTCGTCGCGCGGAAACGTGTGTTCGGCAGTTTTATCGGCAAGGAATTCGCCCTCGCCCAAACTATTCACCGCGAGGAACTGATTAAGCTGGTGCTCGACTTTGCGGGTGACTGCGATCTGGAAAAAGCCAGTAATCTGGTCAGGAACGGAAATTCCCAAGTGCGATTCAGGGAATTGGTCCAGCAGGAAACGGACGGCAAGCTCGACGAAAAGAGCAAATCGGATCTTGCCATCCTGAGGGATCCTATCGACGAAAAGGAGCACAAAGACTTGGAACTTCTGCGGATTCGACTGCTCAATTCCCTTCGCCGAAACGGGATCGTCGGCGATCCGCGAGACATCATTAAAGATATCCGCATGACGATGCTCAAACTCGAAAAGGAGCGGCCCGAACTCGCCAGCGATGTACGCCAGACTTTGGCCACCGTTGAACATGCCTCGAGTGAATTCGTCGCAAAAATCAATGCGTGGTTCGATCAGACGATCGACCGCGCCGTCGAATCGTTCACCGGCAAGACCCGCGCGTGGACAACCCTATTTGCTGCCGTGGTCGCGCTGTTCTTTCAGGTCGATACCTTCGAGCTGCTCCAGCGCCTGTCGGTCGATAAGGAATCGCGGCAAATGCTGGTCGATACTGCAACCACCCATCCGGAGCAGTTTCAAGCCCTGGCGACGATGCAGCAGCAAGAAAAGGACGCGGCCGAACCCGCAAAGCCCAAAGCGGTTGTGCCTCAGCCAACTGGCGTCGAACAGCCAAAGGCAGAAAACGCAGCGCCGTTCTCACCACGCGAGGCGATCGCGGCGATCACGAGCGATCCCGACCTCAACAAGCTTTATGCCGCCGATCTCATCGCCAAGCCAAAATCATTCAAAGAGTGGTGGGAGCAGTGGCCGAACGACTTATTCGCCAGGCTCGCGCACCTGATTGGCCTTTTGGTGACAGTCGGCTTGCTCACGCTGGGCGCGCCGGTGTGGTATGAGATTCTCAAGAACCTGATCCAGTTCCGCTCGCTGGTCTCACGCAAGGACGATGTCGAGCGGGCGGCGCGGCAATCCAGCCAGAAGCCTGCTTGAGGCAGACTTAAAGCTGCGAGAAATCCGTGAGCGCGGCATCGCGCAAGCCCCGCCAGACGTCACGCGCCTGAACGGTTTCGCTGACGTCGTGGACGCGCAACAGTTGCACCCCCGCGTCCATCGCACGCGCCGCCAGCAACAGCGATCCGCCCACCCGCAAGTGTGCAGGAGCTTCGCGGCTCAGCGCGCCGATCATCCGTTTGCGGCTCGCGCCGACCAACAGCGGCTGGCCGAGCGCGTGGAACAGCGGCAGCGCATTGAGCAGTGCTAGGTTTTCCGCCAGTGTCTTGCCGAAGCCGATACCCGGATCGAGAATGATCCTGTCGCGCGCGATCCCCGCGGCAATCGCGGCATCTCGGCGCTCGGCAAGCCAATCGAACACATCGAGCACGACATCGCCATAGAGCCCATCAGCGTGAAGATCGCTGGCGTCACCGGGCGCGTGCATCAGTACCACCGGAACCCCGGCGCGCGCGACCAGTTCAGCGCTGCGCGGATCGTGGCGCAGCGCGGAGACGTCGTTGACGATCTGCGCGCCCGCGCTCAGCGCGGCTTCGATCACGCTGGCCCGGCGGCTGTCGATACTGACCGCCGCGCCGCTTGCCACCAGCCGCTCGACCGCGGGGATCACGCGCTTGAGCTCGTCGCCCTCCCACACCGCCGCCGCGCCGGGCCGGGTGCTCTCGCCACCGACATCGACGATAGCCGCGCCGGCTTCGAGCATCGCCGAGGCATGGGCGTTGGCCTCATCGGGGTTGTCCAGAAACTTGCCGCCGTCGGAGAAGCTGTCGGGCGTGACGTTGAGGATGCCCATGATCTGGGGTTGATCGAGGCGGATCGTGCGGGTGCCGCAAGCGAGGGGCGGATGGGCGAGGCGCAGGTTGGCCCATTGCTCCTGCGCCGCTTGAGGCAGCCCGGGCAACGCGGCTTCGAGTTCGGGTCCCGAGAGTCGCTGCCGCGATACGATCTTCGCCCCGTCGCGTTCGATCAAGGCAAAGCGCGAGGCGTAGACCAGCCCGCCAGCCAGCCGCACGGCCTCGCCCTCCTCGCTTTGCGGGCTGTCGGCGAAAGCAATGGGGCGGAGGTAGGTGTGCATCGGCCTCAGACTCGACGCCACGTCAGGCGATCGAACGTCGAACCGGTTGCCGTTTGCCTGCGGTCTTCGGTCGTGAGGGTCAGCAGATCGCCGTCAACCCTGATCAATCTGACGAGCGTCTTGCCGACTTGGCTTTCCAGAATCGATCCTTCTGGCTGATGGCGAACCAGACGCGCCTGCTCATCAACCTCGAATTTTCCAAAATAGCCAAAGTAAGTGTCGAAATATGCAGATTTTTCATCTGCAGTGAGCTGATCCCTGCCAACCGATGCCCGAACAACGCCTCGCTGGGATGCGAATTGTACCGACATCAAGCCGTTGGCTAAGTAAACAATGAGTCCCGAATAAGGGCCGCGCGTCCCCGAGAAAGGAGACGAAGCACTGGTCTCGACATCGACGGTCTCGGCATCGACCATGCGCCAAGCGCCGATTAGCTGCTCGCGCAAAGTCCCACTGCGGGCATTCGCGGCAACTGCACCGGCAAGCGGGCTGGCTGCCGCCATTTTCAGGAGTGCGCGTCGCCTCATTCTGCCTGCCTCAATCCTCAGTCGCCAGCAGATAAAACTGCCGGATGGCATCTAGTGGTTTCAGCTCGCCCTCGTGCTCGATATGCCAGAACGACCAGCCGTTGCAGCTTGGCGCGCCTTGCAACTTGGCGCCGAGGCCGTGGATCGAGCCAGTATCTGCATCCGTGGCGAGCGATCCGTCGGTCCGCACTTGAGCGGTGAGGCGCCGCTTCTTGTCGTACAACACCGTCCCCGGCGCGATCCAGCCGGTTTCGACTAGGGTGCCGAACGCAACCCGGGCGGTCGGCTTGACGCTCTGCATCGTGGTCAGCGCGCTTTCGTCAAGCGGCAGTGCCGCCTCGATCCGCTCCTTGGCAACCTCGATGTAGTCCTGCTCGCGCTCGATCCCGATCCATTCGCGTCCCAGCCGCTTGGCCACCGCGCCGGTGGTGCCGGTACCGAAGAACGGATCGAGCACCACGTCGCCCTTGTTGGTGGTCGCCAGCATCACCCGGTAGAGCAGCGCCTCGGGCTTTTGGGTCGGGTGCGCCTTGGTCCCGTTGCGCTTGATCCGCTCGGGCCCGCCGCAGATCGGCAGCACCCAGTCGGAGCGCATTTGCAACTCGTCGTTGAGCGTCTTCATCGTGCGATAGTTGAAGGTGTAGCGC
>JANMQW010000014.1:0-5084 GCA_031370725.1 Novosphingobium sp. | reverse complement strand
GGTGAGGCGAACCCCGCGCATCTGCACGAACGCGTCCTTGCCACCTATCACCGAGACATTGACGGGGCCGTCATCACGGCGGCCGCAGCCGCTCGCCAACAGCGCGATCAGGCAGAAAAAGACATGCAGACGCCGCATCGGGAGGGAGTGTAGCAGGCTTGTGACGCCGGGTCAGCGTCTGCGACCGAACAGGCTGATCAGATCTTGCGCAACCGCTGTTCCCGCGCAGCAAAGTCGATCGGCGGCTTGACGAAGCGCGGTGTGCCCTCGCCCACGGTCACCGGAGCGCGGGCGACCATCGGATCGATATCCTCGCTGAAGGCAATGCCGCAGCGGTCGCCCTGGACCCAGGCCACCGCGCCTTCGACCCAGCCGACGTTGCGGATGTTCACTTCGATCAGCGTGCCGCGCACCGCCTTGACGGCGCCCTCAGCCATCATCCCGCCCGCCGACAGGTTGCGCACCTTGACCCGCGCCAGCACGTCCTGCCCCGGCAAGCGCAGTTCGGCCATCAGGAACAGGCTGTCGCGAGAGAGTTGGCGATGGTCGCTGTCGGCCATGAAAAAACCTTGAGAACCGCGTCCCCGCGTCAACGGGAAGCGCGCGATGTTCGGTAACCTCGCAAATAGCGCACGAACGCGAACAATTGCTTAACGGACCACAAAGGTTTGGGGCGTCGTTTTCTAGCAACGCAGAAGCGCGGCACTGGCCGGTTCCACTTCCACGGAAGTGGACAAAAATTTCAGTTGTCGCGCGACACCTTTTCGCGCTTTTCGTGTGCCTGCTGGGCCTCGACGGTCATCGTCGCAACCGGGCGAGCGATCAGCCGCCCAAGCCCGATCGGCTCGCCGGTGACTTCGCAAAACCCATAATCTCCTTCGTCGATCCGGCGCTGTGCTGAATCGATCTTGGCAATGAGCTTGCGCTGACGGTCGCGGGTCCGCAGTTCGATCCCCCAGTCGGTTTCGCTCGAAGCGCGATCGTTGAGATCGGGCTCGCGGATCGGCCCGTCCTGGAGCAACTGAAGCGTATCGGCCGACGAAGCCAGGATCGAACGTTTCCATTCGATCAGCAGACGGCGAAAATATTCGAGCTGCGCCTCGCCCATATAGGGCTCGTCATCGCCGGGCTGATAATCGCCCGCCAGCGCGCGTTTGGCTTTCGCCAGTACGTCGATCTCGTCAGCCAGAACCGTGGCCATCCTGTCTCTCCAAACCCGACCCCCGTGGGCCAGGCACCTGTGCCGCTACGCCAAGTGCCTGTTTGTGCGCGCCTATAGTTTGGGGCTGACTCGCGCACAAGCGTTCAGAACGCGCAATGCGGCGGTTAGCGGGTGAAAGCTTAAGCTCAGCCGAATGGGAGGAGCTTTTTTCGGGTGAAACAAAGCAGATGTCGCGAAAGCGCAACAGCGGCAGGCTAGAAACTGCCGTGCGCGTTAACCTTTTGTTGACCCTGATTCGACACGTTGCAGTTCGCCGGAAGGGGAAATGTCCGGCGAATGGGGAAAGTTGGGGACATGGAACAGGGTAACATTCGCATCGCGGTCGCCACGGCTCAGCCGATCGCGATCGACATCAACAATAACGCCGACTTGCTGGTGGCCGCCTGCCTGGCTGCAGCAGCGCAAGGCGATATCGCCGCTTACTATGATCTGGGCGTCGCCTATTCGACCGGCAGCCACGGCGTCGGTTGCGACCTGATCGAGGCACACAAGTGGTTCAACCTCGCCGCCGTTTCCGGCCATGAGGAAAGCGCCTGGTGCCGCGCCGATATCGCCGAGGAAATGACCGCCCGCGAAATCGCCGAAGCCCAGCGCCGCGCGCGCGAGTGGCTGAGCGCCGGGGCGCGCAAAGCGGCTTGATTGCAACTCCTCTGCGAGTTTGCTCGGAGAGGATCTAAGACTTCCGAAACGGCGTGCGATCGCCCAGATAGACTTGATCCTGCGCCACGCCTGCCCGCTCGCGTTCGAGGAAATCCTCGATTGCCGCGCGAAAACCGGGATCGGCGATCCAGTGGGCCGAGACGGTCTGGACCGGCTCATACCCGCGCGCCAGCTTGTGCGGACCCTGGGCCCCGGCCTCAACCCGTGACAGACCGCGCGCGATCGCCAGATCGATCGCCTGATAATAGCACAGCTCGAAATGCAGGAACGGCTTGTCGAGCGAGCAGCCCCAATAGCGCCCGTAAAGCGCCTCACGTCCCAGGAAGTTGAGTGCGCCTGCAATCGGCGTGCCGTCCATAAACGCCAACATCAGGACGATGTCTTCGCCCATCGTCTCGCCAAACCGGACGAACGCGGCACGGGTCAGATAGGGGCGGCCCCACTTGCGGCTGCCGGTGTCCTGATAGAAATGCCAGAATGCATCCCAGTGCTCGGGGCGAATATCGTTGCCGCTGAAAGACCGGATATCCACGCCTTCCTGCGCTGCGGCGCGTTCCTTGCGGATCGCCTTGCGCTTGCGTGATGATAGTGCGGCGAGGAAATCATCGAAGCTGGCATAGCCGCGGTTGTACCAGTGGAACTGGATATCGCTGCGGATCAGCCACCCGGCAGCCTCGAACAACGGAATCTGTGCAGGCTCGACGAACGTCGCGTGGGCCGACGACAGGTCGTGCATCTCGCACAGCTTTTCCGCTGCGGCGAGCAGCGCGGGCGCGTATGCCGGATCGCGGGTCAGCAGGCGCGGGCCGGTGGCGGGGGTAAACGGCGCGGCGATCTGGAGCTTGGGGTAGTACGCCCCCCCTGCGCGCTGCCACGCATCGGCCCACGAATGGTCGAACACATATTCGCCTTGGCTGTGCTGCTTGAGGTAAGCGGGCAGCGCGGCGGCGAGCATGCCCGCCTCATCCTCGATCACAACCGCCAGCGGCGTCCACCCGCTGCGCCCGCCGACGCTGCCCGATTGTTCGAGCGCGGAGAGGAACGCGTGGCGCATGAACGGGTTGGCGCCGTCTGTGAGCGCGTCCCATTCGGCGGCGGGCAGATCGGAGACGGCGGGGGCGATCCGCGCGGTGACCGGCTGGCTCATCCGACCCCCGCACCTTCGGCAATCGGCGCCGCGCCACACCCCCGCGCCCGCTCGGCAAGATCCGGGCTGCGTACAGTCCAGGTCAACAAAGGAAGGCCCCGGGCACGTTGGGCGAGAGCGAAGCGGCTGGGCAGATCGCGGATATCGTAGGCGAGGAATTCGGCGCGTGCCTGCCACAAGCTCAGATGACGGCGCAGGCGGCCTGAGAGCGTGCGGCGGCCCTCTTCGGTCACAACCAACCCGCGCACAATGTGCGGAGCATGGCGCGCAAACCAGCGCATCGCGCGCGGATCGAAGCTCATTACCGCCACCGGCCCGCGATAGCCCTCCAGCGCGCGACGCACCGCGAAGCACAACGGGGCGAAGCGGACTTCGCGCTTCGATTTGATCTCGACCAGCAGCGGTACTTTGCCGCCGATCTGAGAGAGAAGGTCGGCCAGGGTGGGAATCGTGTCTGCCGTAGCGCCCAGCGCAATCTGCCCCAGTTCGGCCGCATCGCGCACCTTGACCGGGCCATGCTCGCTGCTCAGCCGGTCGAGGTCCCAATCGTGGAACACCATCGCCTCGCCGTCGCGGCTGCGCTGGACGTCACACTCAATCCCCAGTCCGCGCTCGATTGCGGCGGCAAAGGCGGATGGCGAGTTCTCGACCCGGCCTTCGCCATGCAGCCCGCGATGCGCATACGTCGCCTGTTTCAGCCAGCCCACTCGCGCCTTGTCGGACGCGGGCGCGAACCAGCGGTCAAGCGGCGCGAATAGCGACAATCGCGTCGATCTCCACCGCGACGCCCAGCGGCAGCACCGGAACGCCCACTGCGCTGCGGGAATGGCGCCCGGCCTCGCCGAACAGCGCGACCATAAGCTCGCTTGCCCCGTTGGCAACTTTGGGTTGGTCGACGAAATCGGCGGTCGAGCTGACGAACGCGCCCAGCTTGACGATTTTTTCGACCCGCGAAAGGTCGCCGTCCAGCGCAGCCTTGAGCTGCGCGACGATCATCAGCCCGCAAGCCTGCGCCGCGGCCATGCCCTCTTCCAGGCCCATATTCTCGCCTAGCCGACCCTTGATCAGCTGGCCGTCTCTCATTGAGACTTGCCCGGAAACATAGGCCATCCCGCCCGCTATCACGACGGGCACATAAGCCGCGACCGGCGCGGCGGGCTTGGGCAGGGTCAAGCCCATTTCGGCCAGTTTGTCTTCGACGCTCATGCGGGCACTCCTTCGATGCGCGCCAGCAGCCATGGCAGCGCGCTGGCCCAGTCGTCGATCCGCGCGTGGGCGTGGCCCGCCTTGTGCGCGCACGCGATATACGGGGCGAGCAGCGGCTCGCCGCATAGGTGCAGCCTAGTAACGTGCGGCGCGATCTCGGCGACCGAGCCGTGATGCTGGGGCAGATCGTCGATGAAGATCGCGCGTTCGGGCTGATACTCATCAAGGATCGCCTGCAACGCGGGACCTTTAGGCCCCTGGTTGGTGAACACCCGCGCCTCGATCCCAACGGCGCGCAACTGCGCGGTGCGCGGTTCCCGGCGATGATCGTTGAGGTTGGTGAGGATCACCAGATCGGCATGCTCGGCCAGCTTGGCCACGCCAGCCACCGCGCCTTCGATCGGTAGCTGGCGGTGCATCTCGGTATCGAAGAACGCGTTGAGCAGCTTCCAGATTTCCGGCCCCTCAACCAGCCCGCCGGTATCCTGACGCTTGAGCGCCTGACTGAAATCGGAGCCTTCCATTGAAAAATCGATCCCGTGGGCCTCGTCCAGCCAATCGCGGAACGGCGCGACCATGTGCAGCAGCACTTCGTCGCAATCGGTGATGATCAGAGGCCGAGTCACTTGAAGTACCTCATATAAGTTTCTCGCGGGCTTGTGCCAAAACCTGCGGCTCAACCCCCAGTTCGTGCGCCGCGGCGATTAGGTCGGCCTCGTGCCCGCACAGGAATTCCAGCACCGCGCCCAGCACCGCCGGATCGCCCAGCCCTTCGCGCAACGCCTCAGGCGTTAGCCCGGTCAGCGCCAGCAGCCGCCCGGCGCGGTCCTCGTCGGCCAGCACCCAGCC
>JANMQW010000003.1:0-8049 GCA_031370725.1 Novosphingobium sp. | reverse complement strand
TTTGCCTCGATCGCAGCTATCGTCGGTCACATCAGGATCGGCGACACGATAGGCGCTTGCCAAACCTCGAGCGAGACTCCAAGGCTCGCCCATGGTTCCCTTTTCGTTCGCCGGTGAGGAATGGCTGCTCAGCGCAGATCGCGCGCTGTTCCGGCCGCGCGATTCAGCGCTGCTGTTGGCCGATCTCCACCTTGAAAAAGCCAGCTTCTATGCGCGCCACGGCCAGATGCTGCCCCCCTATGACAGCCGTGCGACGCTGGAACGGGTAGCCTTTGCGATCCGCGAGACTGGGGCGCGACGGGTGTTCTGCTTGGGCGACAACTTCCACGACAATGACGGCCCGCAGCGGCTGGAGCCGCACGCAGCCGGGATGCTTGCTGCGCTTACCCGTGCGGTCGAGTGGGTGTGGATCACAGGTAACCACGATTCCAAAGCCGAAGCCGTTTCGGGCGGGGCCATGATCGATGAGATCGAAGTGGGCGGTGTAATCCTGCGCCACCGCGCCAAGCGCGGCGAACTCCGTCCCGAGCTGTCGGGGCACTTTCACCCGAAGTTGCGGGTGATGATCCGCGGCCGCCAGATCGCCCGCCCATGCCTGGTAGCCAGCGCTGACGGCAGCGGCGGGGGGCGGTTGATCCTGCCCGCATTTGGCGCGCTGACTGGGGGTATGAACGCGGCCGACCCGGCGATTCTTTCTGCTATGCAGCCAGCCCGCACGATCGACGCACTGGTTCCCGCTGGAGGACGCATCGCACACTTCGCGCTATGGCGCGCGGCGGCCTAATCGCTTGATCTTGTTAAAATTCCTAAGACCACGCTGAAGCCGCAGCGGGGCGGGGGCTAGGTTGGCAAAGTTCGACAACTGGCGCGACTGGATGGCGCGGTTCGGCCCGGCCGAAATCGCGGGAATATCTGGCAGCTATTGCGGCTATCTTTCCGCCACCGCGCTCGGTCTGCCATCCGCGCTGGCAGCCTATGGCGCCGCGATAGGTGAGAACCTTGGCTACTACGGCGTAATCGCGGTACGCGATTGGCGCGGGGCACCAATCAGCGAGCGCCGTGTCTTGCAGGTGGCGCGCAATCTCGTCCACGACTTCGGGATCGCCGAGGCGCTCGACAGCCTGCTCATCCGCCCCGGACTGACCTTGGCCAGCGTCGCGGCGTTTGGCGCGGCGATCGGCATCGGCGCAGCCAAGATCGCCAGCGACGTGGTGTTCTATGTTCTGGCCATCGCGTTCTACGAACGCCGCCGCGCGCGCGAGGGTCGGCGTTGAGCGCGCCGCGCACCGCCTTGGTCATCGGTGCGGGATTTGCCGGTTTGGCTGCGGCCCGTGCGCTAGTCGACCGCGGCGTTTCAGTGAACGTGGTCGAGGCTCGCAATCGCGCGGGCGGGCGGGCGGGTCCATGCCGAGGACGGCTTCGATTTCGGCGCGGGCTGGATCCACGGGACCGAGGGCAACCCCATCGCCAACCTGGCGCGAATGCTCGGCAACGCCCCGATCTTCGGTGGCGGCGATTCGACCTATGCCGGCGGATGGGATGCGCTGGCGCTCCCCGGCCTGGGCAAGTCGGGCAAGGACGAATCGCTGATGGCAGCCGATCTGGCGCTCGACCGTGCTTATTCGATCGCTGCGCATGCCACGCACGACATGTCGCTGGCGGTCGCGCTCGAAAGCGGGCCCGATAAACTCGGCTTGGCTCCAGACGTGGCAGAAAACGCGCGCTGGCACCTCTCTCTGCTGGCGCGCGACGATATTGCCGAGGAGCCCGAGCGGGTTTCTGCGGGCGGATGGGACCACGGCTACGAGGCGCTGAGCCGTTGACCTGTTGCAAACAGGCCAACCGTGGCCTCTGCCACTAATCTGGCCTCTTCCGAAAAAGCGCGATTGTGATATGAGCGCAGCAGCCCGCATGCCGGGACGTGTTGAACTTCAGGAGCAGTGACTATCGCACCCCCACCCCGGCGCATGATGACGCCCCCTGTTAAAAGCGGCCCGCGCTTCAATGGGATGATCCAGTCGGACAAGGTCCGTGTGATCGACGAGAGCGGCGAGAATATCGGTGTCATGTACACCCGCGAGGCGATTGAACAGGCTGCGGAAGTCGGGCTCGACCTGGTCGAAGTCTCGCCCAACGCCGATCCGCCGGTGTGCAAGTTCCTCGATGTCGGCAAGTTCCGCTACGAGGCGCAGAAGAAGGCCAATGCCCAGCGCAAGACTCAAAAGACGCAAGAAATCAAAGAGATCAAGATGCGTCCGAACATCGACGATCACGATTACGACGTGAAGATGCGCAACGTGAACCGGTTCATCGATGACGGCGACAAGGTCAAGGTGACGCTGCGTTTTCGCGGTCGCGAACTGAGCCACCAACAGCTCGGCATGGCGCTGCTTCGGAGGGTCCAGGACGACACCGCCGAAGTCGCCAAGATCGAGGCCTACCCCCGCATGGAAGGCCGTCAGATGCTGATGGTGCTTTCGCCAAAGTGACTTGATCCTCCCCGTTTTCGCTCTTGCGCAAATGGGGAGGGGGACCGCCACGCCGTTTGGTGTGGTGGTGGAGGGGTAACTTGCGCCAGCCCCCTCCGTCAATCGGCTGAAGCGCCGACTGCCACCTCCTCATTTGCGCTTCGCGAAAATAGGGAGGAGCTTTATCAACGCACGCCGCATCGGCTTCTGGTTCGGGCTTTGCGCCTTCCTGCTGACGCTTTCCCTCCCCGCCCCCGCCGCAATGCCCGCGCTCGCCTGGCCCACGCTGGGGCTGGTGGTGTGGATGGCGGCGTGGTGGATGACCGAGGCCTTGCCGCTGTCGGTCACCGCGATGCTGCCGTTTATCGTGCTGCCGCTGCTTGGTGTGGCCGATGCCAACAAGACCGCGTCGGCTTATTATTCGCCGATCATGTTCCTGTTTCTGGGCGGCGCGTTCCTTGGCCTGGCGATCGAACGCACCGGGCTTCACCGCCGCCTCGCCCGCGCGATCCTGTCGCGCGCAGGCGACACCCGATTTGGCCTGCTGCTCAGCGTAATGGGCGCGACCGCGCTTATCTCGATGTTCATATCCAACACCTCGACCGCGTTCATCATGATGCCGATGGCGTTGGCGATCCTCGCCTCGGGCGGGGTTAAAGAGGGGCAGACCGACGGCATGGCGGGCGCGCTGCCAATGGGCGTGGCGTTCGCCGCGACGCTGGGTGGATACGGCACGCTGGTCGGCACCCCGACCAACGCGATCGCCGCGGGGTTGCTGCGCGAAAGCCTGGGAATGAAGATCGGGTTCGCCGAATGGATGAGCTATGGCGTGCCGCTGGTGATCGTCGCGGTCCCACTGGCGGCATTTATCGTCGCGCGGGTCCAGCGCCTGTCGCACGACGATTTCGATCCGGTTGCGGCGCGCGAAGCCGTCGCGGGTGAAGCGGCTTGGTCGACGCCCGAAAAACGCCTGCTGCCGGTGTTCCTGCTGGCGGTTCTCGCGTGGGTCACCCAGCCGCTGACCGAACCACTGTTTCCCAAAGGCGGGCTGACCGACGGGACGATCGCGGCGATTGCCGGGATCGTACTGTTCCTGATCCCCGACGGCACCGGCCGCCGCCTGATCACCTGGGAAGAAGCCAACCGCGCGCCGTGGGGGGTGCTACTGATGTTCGGTGGCGGTCTCTCGCTGGCGATGGGGATGAGCGCGAGCGGCCTGGCCGACTGGATGGGCCAGATGCTTCTTCCTTTGCGGGCGGTGCCGCTGTTCGTGGTGGCGCTGGTGGTGGTCGGGTTCGTCGTGCTGATCACCGAATTCGCCAGCAACGTCGCCGCGGCGAGCGGGATCATGCCGGTGGTCGCCGCGCTGGTTCTCGCGCTCGATGCCGATCCGGTCCTGCTTGCGCTTCCGGCAGCTTTGGCGGCGAGTTGGGGTTTCATGCTCCCCGCCGGAACCGGGCCCAATGCGCTCGCGTGGGCGACCGGGCATATTTCCCTGCCTCGCGTGCTCAAGGCGGGGCTGCTGCTCGATCTGGCGGGTATCGTGCTGATGGTGGGCATCGTCTGGCTGATCGCAACCGCGACCGGCTGACGGTTCGTTGCCTAGCTGACCGCGTTGCACAACGGGCTGGCCGATGATCTGATCGCGCCCGGCCTCTCGCCCTGCTCGAAGCAGGGTAGGAGACTGATTTACGGTATGCCAGGAATTGGCCAAGTTTTTGCACCAGCAAGCCCTGGCGTTGGCTGAATGGGAATCGAAATTTCCCTTGGCATTTATTGATACAACGGTAACATGATCAAAGAAGCCGCGAGCAGGCGCCCTAGATGGTGCCTTGGCAAGCTCAGACGGTCAGGTCGCTCCTCAGAACGCCACGCTGGAGAGGCCGACATGAAGCGCACCATCAAATATGCGCTGTATACCGCAACCGTTACCGCAGGCGCTCTGGGTGCGCTGGTATTTGTTCCGGGACAGCTCGCATTTTCCGCCGACCACCTAGATCCGCCCATGCGCGCCGATCCTGCGGTCGATACAACCCCTGACATTCCGGCCGATATCGCGGACATCTATGCGTTCCACGATGCCACCAACCTGTATCTCATTTACACGTTCGGAGGTCCGGCTGCGCCCAATCTTCCCGCGTTCTATGATCGCGATGTGCTTTACACGATCAACATCTCCAACTCGCTGCCCGCCAGTTCGGCCGATGTCTCGATCCGCTTCAGGTTCGGACCCGGATCCAGTCCGGGCGAATGGGGCATTTCGGTCGAAAACGTCCCCGGGGTGAACGGTGCCATTGTCGGCCCGGTCGAACAGATGCTCAGCAAGGACGGTGTACGGGTCTACGCCGGACTCCGCGACGACCCGTTCTTCTTCGATTCACAAGGCCTGCGCGAATCGCGCAACACCGGCACAATCCGGTTCGACAAAAACCGCAACTTCTTCGGGGCCAAGAACATAACCACGGTCGCGCTGGAAATTCCGCGCAGTCGGCTTGGCAGCAACGGGAATGCGTCGCTGGATGTATGGGCTATTTCGGACAGGTTCGGAGGACAGCTGTGATGACCATGATCTCAGCCGCCGCGCTGCGCCGCGGATTGTTCGCCGCCACCCCCCTGGCCCTTGCGTTGACGCTTGTCGCTTGTGGCAACGACGACAACACCGCGGTTGTGGCTCCACCAGTTGCAGTCGCGCCGGCTCCCGCGCCGGCTCCTGCTCCGACACCCACCCCAACCCCCAGCCCGGCCAGCCGCGACGTCAGTGCGTGCCTCAGCCAGGTCATTCCGGGCACCGGTGGAGCAACGCCCGCTTCGCTTGTCATCCCCGATACGATCAAGCTCAATATGGCACTCCCTGCCGGCTTCCCCAACGGACGCAGGCTCGAGGATCCGGCACCCGATATCACGTTGGCAGTGCTGCTCCTCGATATGAGCAAGCACAGCCCTGCACTGTTGGCGGGCCTGCCGCTTAACCCAGCGACCAATGATCGGGCGTTCCTCGCCACATTCCCGTTTGCAGCGGCGCCTCAGGGTACGCCACTGTTGGCTCCGGGAACGGGCGCATCGTTCAACTTTCGCACCGATCCTGCCTCGTCTTACGTCCGGGTCGATCGCGAAGGGTCGCCGGCGGTCACCACTGCGGTGATCGGCGGGCCGCTCAAGAATGCCTACAACGATGCCGGTCCAAGCGAAGACATCGCGGGCAGATTCGTTCCTGAGATTGTCGCGCAGTTGACCATATTGCACAACGGTTTGGCGGACGACCTGATCGCGCTGGGACTGACGCCCTGTTCGAAGTAGCCGGGTGACATGGCCGCGGAGCGGGTTCAGACATTTGTCCATGACTCGATCCGCGGCCATTTCAGAATCCACGCCCCGGGCCCGCGCGCCAAGCTGGGCCTGGCTGCTGTTGATCGCCGTCGTGCTGGTGACAGTTATCGGCGTGGTTTCCGACCGTTTTCAACGGCGCGAGCCGGAACCCACGCGCGATCCGCCCACAGTTCATCCCGGCTATGGTCCCAGAACTTATGCCGCTGCTTTGGGCACTTCCAAAAGCCGCCTGATCGGCGCGCGACTTGGTTATGACCATGCACCGGGCGAATGGCTGCGCAGCGAGGTCCTTGCCCGCGCGCTGATCGCACACTGGCGGCTAGCGGGCGACTATCGCGATCTGACCGAGGCCGACCGCCTGCTCGATCAAGGACTGGCGCAGGCGCCCGATCCTTCGGGTCCAGCACTAGCGCGAGCCGTGCTTTCGGTTCTCGTCCACCGCCTCGATCAAGCCGAGACCGCGCTCGACCGGGTCGGGCGTTCGGCCATGCCCGATCCTGCCGACACCGCCGATGCGACCGCGCTGCGCGGTGATATCGCGCTGCAACGTGGCCAACTAAGGGAAGCGTCGCAGGATTTTGCGCGCGCGCTGAACATCGATCATGCCACCGGTATCGGGCTGCGCGGAGCGATGCTCGAGGCCTATCGCGGCGACCGGGCGGCAGCGGTGCAAGGACTGCAAGCTATCTTGGCGCTCCCCCGCCAGCAA
This sequence comes from Novosphingobium sp., assembly GCA_031370725.1. GTDB lineage: Bacteria > Pseudomonadota > Alphaproteobacteria > Sphingomonadales > Sphingomonadaceae > Novosphingobium. Next base: position 1,545 of record JANMQW010000003.1, on the reverse strand, counting down.
CCCGTGGTCCTGGCCGAAGTCATGCTCCAGCGCGCCAACATCGCTTATATGACCGGCGATTGGGATGGCGCCGGAAGCTGGATTGGCGCGGCGCAACGGGTGTTTCCAGGATACTGGCTGGCCGATGCCTACGCCGCACAGCAATTTGCGCTGGCAGGGCGCAGCGGCGACGCGATCCGCGCCTACGAAATCGTCGCCCGGCGAACCAACCGCCCCGAGGTGCAGGATGCACTCGCCCACCTGCTGCGGCTCGAAGGCAAGGGCGCAGAGAGCCGGGCGTGGGCGGCAAAGGCTGCGGCAGGCTGGGAGGCCCGCGCGCGGTTGTTCCCAGAGGCGGTCGTTCACCACCAGGCTGAGCACGAAATCGCGGTCGGCAGCGCCAGCCGTGCGCTCACTTTCGCGCAGGCCGACATTGCCAAACGTCCGCAGGCGCCCAACCTCGTGCTGCTTGCCCGCGCGCTGTTGTCCGCAGGTCGCCCGGGCGAGGCGCTCGCCGCGCTCGATCGCGCCGCCGCCCAAGGCTGGGTCAGTGCCGGCCAGCAGATGGCCCGCGCCGAGGTACTCGCCGCGCTGGGCCGTGCATCCGACAGCGAAGCCGCTCGCGCCGCAGCCGAAGCGATCAACCCCCGCGCTGCCGACCCGCGCACCCGGCTGATCTGGTTCGGGCATGACTAGGCTGCTTATAATGCTGGCAGTTGCGCTGCTGGCACTGCTCGGCAGTCCTGCCTTCGCCCATCTCACCCCCAATTCCGAGGTCCGCCTGCGCTTCGAGCCTGGCGTGCTGCGCGCCGATGTGCTGATCCCCGAGGCAGAGTACCGCTTCGCCACGGGGCGCCCCGCAAACGATCTGTCGGATCTGCGCCGCTATATCCCGGCCCACACCGGGGCCACCGCCCCCGATGGTCGAAGCTGGACGGTGGCGCTTACCGATCTGCGCGTCGAATCCGCGCCAGGCGGGCCCGATATCCTCTCCACCCTTACGTACACCCCTCCCCCCGGAGCACCCGATCGACGCCTGACGCTGGCGTGGGATGCGGTGATCCGCGAGGCCGACAGCCACTTCGCGCTCGTCTCGGTCGCGGGCGATCTGGCGCGCGGGGTCGGCGAAGCCAACGACCTGCTCGGCAGCTTTACCGCAGGGCAGCGGACGATGGCGATCGATCGCGGGACGGTGGGCCACGGCGCGTTGCTGGGCGGGGCGATCCGGCTGGGGGCGCGGCACATTCTCGAAGGCCACGACCACCTGCTGTTCCTGCTCGCGCTGCTCCTCCCCGCCCCGCTGATCGCAGCTCGGGGAGTATGGGGCGCAGTGCGGCCGATGCCCGATACGCTGCGCGCGCTGGCGTGGATCGTTACCGCGTTTACGCTCGGCCACAGCACCACGCTGATCCTGGCCGCGCTGTTCGGCGCGCGCCTGCCGACCGCGCCGGTCGAGGCGGCCATCGCGCTATCGGTGCTGATCAGCGCGATCCATGCGATGCGCCCGCTGTTTCCGGGGCGCGAGCGGTTTGTCGCGTTCGGCTTCGGGCTGGTCCACGGCCTCGC
>JANMQW010000061.1:0-10797 GCA_031370725.1 Novosphingobium sp. | reverse complement strand
TGCTCGAGATAGCCTAGGCCAAGCCCGCCCCATTCTTCCTCGACCGTGATCCCATGCAGACCGAGTTCGCCCATCGCGGGCCACAGCTCGCGCGGAAACCAGTCCTCGCGATCGACTTTGGCCGCCAGTGGCGCGATCCGCTCGTCGGCAAAGCGCCCGGCGGCGTCGCGGATCATGTTGGCATTGTCGCCTAGGGCGAAATCGAAATCGGGTGTCGCGCGCAATTGCCCCACCCCTATCGCAGCAATCCGCCGAGCAGCCCGCGCGCGAACCGGCCGAGCATCGCACCGCCGAGCGCGGTACCGATCGATCCGGCGGCGGCACTGGCCGCGCTCGCCACGGGCGAGCTGCTCGAACGTTTGCCGGTCATCGAGCGCGCGACCATAGTCCCGGCGGATGTGGCAGCGGCACCGAACGCGGCCTTGCCCGCCCTCTCCCACATGCTGGGGGTCTGGCGCGGCTGGGCGCGCTGCGCCTCGACGCCTTGGGTTTCGACGACCTGGGCTGCCGCGGCGGCATCTTCCGACTTCTTGGCCAGCACCTCAGCGGCAGAGTCGCGATCGACCGAACTGTCGTACTTGCCGTCGAACGGGCTGATCGAGCGGATGATCGCGCGTTCCTTGTCGCTCACCGGCCCCAGCCGCGAATGCGGCGGGGCGATCAGGGTACGCTGGACCACCGTCGGCGCGCCGTCTTCATCGAGCGTCGAGACCAGCGCTTCGCCCACCTTGAGTTCAGTGATGACGTGCTCGACATCGAGGTCCTTGTTAATCCGGAAGGTCTCCGCTGCGGCCCGGATCGCGCGCTGATCGCGCGGGGTGAACGCGCGCAAGGCATGCTGGACGCGGTTGCCGAGCTGGCCGGCGATCTTTTCGGGGATGTCGATCGGGTTCTGGGTGACGAAGAATACTCCCACGCCCTTCGAGCGGATCAGGCGGACCACCTGCTCGACTTTGTCGAACAGCGCCTGCGGGGCATCGTCGAACAGCAGGTGCGCCTCGTCGAAGAAAAACACCAGATTGGGCTTTTCGGGATCGCCGACTTCGGGCAGCGCCTCGAACAGGTCGGACAGCAGCCACAGCAGGAACGTGGCGTAGAGCTTTGGGCTTTGCATCAGCTGGTCGGCGGCCAAGATATTTATGATCCCCTTGCCGTTTTCGTCGGTGCGGATGAAGTCATTGATCTCAAACGCTGGCTCGCCGAAAAACGAATCCGCGCCCTGGGTTTGGAAGGCGAGCAACTGGCGCTGGATCGTGCCGACGCTGGCCTTGGAGATGTTGCCGTAGCGCGTCGCCAGTTCGCTCGCCCGTTCGGCGCAAGCGAACAAAGTTTGCTGCAGGTCATCGAAATCAAGCAGCAGCAGTCCGTTGTCGTCAGCCCATTTGAAAGCGATGGATAACACGCCCTCCTGCGTCTCGTTGAGCCCGAGCAGCCGCGAGAGCAGCAGCGGACCCATTTCCGAAATCGTGGTGCGGATGGGATGGCCCTTTTTGCCATACAGGTCCCAGAACACCGCGGGGTTGTCGTGATAGGTGTAGGGCACAATCCCGAGTTGCAAGGCGCGCGCCTCAAGGCTGTCGGCGTGCTTGAAATCGTGGCTGCCGGACATGCAGATGCCCGAAAGATCGCCTTTCACATCGGCCAAAAACACCGGAACGCCGTTGGCGGAGAACTGTTCGGCCATTGTTTGGAGCGTGACCGTTTTGCCGGTGCCGGTAGCCCCCGCGATCAGCCCATGTCGGTTGGCCCTGCTCAGCAGCAACGTCTGGCGATCGCCCGTTTCGGTCGCGCCCAGAAAAATTTCGGCCATGCTTCGTGCTCCGTAGTCGATTGTCGCACGGTCGATAGAGCGCGAGGCGGTGTCAGGCGAGGGATTTTGCATGGCGTTCGATCTGGGGCTAGGAGCCGCGTTATCGCGATGACCGCACCCTTCATCCTCCTCGACGACGCCCGCCGTGAGGGCGCGAGTGCGGCGCGTCTGTATCGCGATCCGCTCGAGATCGTCGTAGCGCGACGGCCCGAAGAAGTTGCCCCGGCGTTCGCCCGGATCGAGGCTCTGGCTGGCGAGGGCCACGCGCTGGCAGGCACGATCACCTACGAAGCCGGGCTGGCGCTTGAGCCACGGCTCGCGCCGCTCGCCGCCCGGCGCAGCGGCACAGGCGGGCCGTTGGTGTGGTTCGGGGCTTTCGCCGGGTGGGAAGAGATTGCCGCAGATGCGGTGCCGACGTGGCTGGCAGACCACGCCGCTCCCGGCTTGGCCCCTGCCATCGGACCGCTTGAGCCGCAGCTTTCAACCGGCGGATATCTCGCCGCGTTCGCCACATTGCGTGAGGCGATCCACGCGGGCGATATCTACCAGGCCAACCTCACCTTTCCGCTCGCTGGAAGCTGGCGCGGCGACCCGCTGGCGCTTTACGCAGCGCTACGCCCGCAGGCGCAAGCCGGTTATGGCGGAATTGTGTTCGACGGCTCGCACTGGCTGCTCAGCCTCTCGCCCGAACTGTTCGTCGCACTGCAAGACGGCGCGGTTACGGCCAAGCCGATGAAGGGCACACGTCCTCGCCAGGCCGATCCAGTGCGCGACGCCGATATCGCCGCCGATCTCGCCGCCAGCATCAAGGATCGTGCCGAAAACCTGATGATCGTCGATCTGATGCGCAACGACATCAGCCGTGTTTCGCAGCCCGGCAGCGTCAAGGTGGAAAGCGCATTCCGCGTCGAGAGCTATCCCACGGTCCACCAGATGACCACGACGGTCCGCGCCCGGTTGCAACCGGGACTGGGCGCGCTCGACCTGGTTCGCGCGATCTACCCCTGCGGCTCGATCACCGGCGCGCCCAAAATCCGCGCGATGCAACTGATCGACACGGTCGAGCGCGATTCGCGTGGGGCTTATTGCGGGGCAGTCGGGAGGATCGATCCGCCCGGTGCCGACGGCACTTCCGACGCAGCGTTCAATGTGGCAATCCGTACGCTACGCCTCGAACCTGACCCGGGAGGGTTGGGAGGTCGGGTGACGATGGGGGTAGGGTCGGCGATCGTTGCCGATTCGGATGCCATGGATGAATGGCGCGAGTGTGTGGTCAAGGGAGGGTTCGTGGGGCGATCGGCGGCGGCACAGTGCGATTTGATCGAAACCATGCGGTTCGATCCGGCGGACGGCGTGCCGATGATAGAGTTCCACCTCGAACGGATGAAGGCGAGCGCGGCCGAACTGGGTTTCGCGTTCGATCGCCATGGTCTGCGCAACGCGATCCAGGCGTTGTGCTTCGATCTGGATTCTCCCGCTCGGCTGCGGGTACTGGTGGCACGCAGCGGTGCGCACGCGATCGAAGCAGCGCAGTTGCCGCCGCTCTTGCCAGTCCCGGCACTGGTTGCGTTGCTGGCCATGCCGGTCGCGGGCAACGACTGGCGGCTGCGCCACAAGACCTCTGATCGCGGTTTTTACGAGGAAGCATTGAGTGTCGCGCGCGCCGCCGGGGCTGACGAAGCGGTGTTCCTCGACGAGGCCGGGCTGGTGACCGAAGGTAGCTTTACCAGCGTGTTCGTCGAGCATGAGGGCAAGCTTTTGACCCCGCCCGCCGCGCTGGGCTTGCTGCCAGGCGTCCTGCGCGCCTCGCTGCTCGCTGAAGGTCGCGCGGTCGAAGCAGAGTTGCGGATCAGCGATCTCGAGCGCGGCTTCTGGATCGGCAACGCCCTGCGCGGTCTGCTCCCGGCGCGGCTTTTGGGGCCATGAGCGAGCGGCTGTCCGCCGCGCTGGATCGAATCGCCCCATCACGGACCACCGCGATGACCGACCTCACGACGCAATTGCGCGGGCAAGGCCGCGACGTGATCTCGTTGTCGGTGGGCGAGCCCGATTTCGCCACTCCGCCGCACGTGGTCGCCGCCGCCAAGGCTGCGCTCGATGCGGGCGACACCCGCTACACCCCGGTTGGCGGCACCGCGCGACTGAAAGCTGCCGCCGCGCTGCATTTTGAGCGCGATCTGGGCATTGTGATGCCCCCGGAGCAAGTCACCGTCAGCGCAGGGGGCAAGCAGGCGATTTTCCACGCGCTGCTCGCCACGCTCGATCAGGGTGACGAGGTGCTGATCCCCGCGCCGTGGTGGGTCAGCTATCCCGAAGTGGTGCGCTTTGCCGGGGGCGAAGTCGTGGCGCTGCCGACTACCGCGGCGAGTGGATTTCGCATCACCCCCACCCAACTTGCCGCGGCAATCACCTCGCGCACCCGCTGGCTGCTGCTCAACAGCCCAGGCAACCCCACCGGCGCGGTTTATCCTGCGACGGAGTTGCGCGCTCTGGGCGACGTGCTGAGCGCGAACCCGCACGTGTTGGTGCTGTCCGACGATATCTACGCCCCGCTGCGCTACAACCCGGGCGGACACGCGACGCTGGCGGTGGAATGCCCCGACCTCGCCGACCGGGTGCTGACCGTGTCGGGCGTGTCGAAAAGCCACGCCATGACGGGCTTCCGGATCGGCGTCGCGGCCGGCCCGCGCTGGCTGATCGCGGCAATGGAGCGGCTTCAGTCGCACAGTTCGGGCAACCCTTGTTCCATAAGCCAGGCGGCAGCGGTGGCGGCGTTCGAGGGACCACAGGATTTCCTGATCGACTGGCGTGATCGGTTTCGGGCGCGGCGGGATCGGGTGGTGGCCGCGATCAATCAAATCCCCGGCTTGTCGGCCCCCTGCCCCGACGGCGCGTTCTATTGCCTGGTCGATGCCGCGCCGTTGATGGGGCGGTTCGGAAACGACGAAGAACTGTGTCTGCATCTGCTCGACCACGGAGTCGCTGTGGTCGCCGCGAGTGCGTTCGGTGGCGCGGCGGGATTCCGGATCAGCTTCGCCGCGGACGAGGCGGAGCTCGACGAGGCGCTGCGGCGGATTGCGTCCGCAGTGACATAACGCCGCAGAAGCCGGTATGGGGGCAGCATGACCCCTATTCCCATACCGATCCTGTTCGAAGACGGCGAAGCCCTGATCATCGACAAGCCGGCCGGCCTGCCGATCGAGCGTCCGCGTGCGGGTGGCGCTTGTCTGGAGGATCGCGCGCACGAATTCAGGCTCAACTTCCAGCGTTCCCCGGTCCCGGTGCACCGGCTTGATACTGATACCTCGGGCTGCTTGCTGCTCGCGCGCAACCCCACCGCGCTCAAGCGGCTTTCCGCTGCGTTCGAGGCGCGCGCGGTGGAGAAGGTCTATCTCGGCGTGGTCGCGGGAATACTGGCAGACGACGAGGGGATAATCGAGCTGGCGCTAAGCAAGATCAGCTCAGCCGAGGCCGGCTGGCGGATGATCCCGGCACGCAAGGGCAAGCCGTCGCTCACCCGCTGGCGCAGGCTCGACGAGCGAAGCGGGCTGACGCTGGTCGAATTCCGCCCCGAAACCGGGCGCACGCACCAGATCCGTGTGCATGCCGCGTCTGGCCTCGGCACGGCGCTCCTCGGCGATCCCGTCTATGGCGCCAAGCGCGCCGGGGTGCGGACGATGCTCCATGCGCGATCGCTGAGTATAGCGCGCGATGGCAAGCCGCCGGTCGCCGCGACCAGCTCCCTGCCCGCCGATTTCGCCGCGCTGGGGTTTGCGGTGTGAGCGATGCGGCCGAGACGATCGCCCGCGCGCTGTCGTCGATCGAGGAGCGCTTCATTGCCGCCGCCGGGCCGGGCGGTCAGAACGTCAACAAAGTCGCGACAGCGGTCCAGGTGCGGCTCGATGTGTTCGCCCTCCGGCTGGAAGAGGCGGTGTTCGCGCGGCTCAAGACGCTGGCCGGGAGCCGGATGACCGCGGGCGGCGAAATCGTGCTGACCGCGCGGCGTTTCCGCACCCAGGAGGCCAACCGCGCCGACGCGCGCGTGCGGCTGAGCAAACTGATCGCCGATGCCTTTCGCGTACCCGTGAAGCGCGCCAAAAGCCGGGTCAACCGCGTCAACAAGACCGAACGCTTGGCGGGCAAGAAGCTGCGCGGCACGGTCAAGGCCGGGCGCGGAAAAGTATCGCTGGATTGAGCTAGGCGGCGCTGGCGCGCATAACCTCGTGCCCGTCCGACGCGAACGCGCCAAGCTCGAATCTTGCATTTTTGTTGCGCAACACAAGATGCAGCATTTCTCCGGCGATGGCTGGTGATACCCCTCGGAATGAAAAGCTTTTGAGGACGTTGTCGCCCAGTTCGCGACGCGCCAGATCTAGCAGCAGGGTCGCGGTCAGCGGGCCGTGGACCACAAGCCCGCGATAGCCCTCGACTCCCGTGGCATAAGGCGCGTCGTAATGGATGCGGTGGCTGTTGAAGGTGAGCGCGGAGAAGCGGAAGAGCAGCGGTTCACCCGGAACCAGTGCCCGGTGCGCGTCCCACCCAACGGGATCGAATGCGTCCCGCCCCGGCGTGGGTGGGGCGGGCGGCAATCCGGCGGGGGGCGGATCGCGATAGACCAGACTCTGCAATTCGCGCACCGCCAGTTCGTTATCGGCGTGCGTCTCGTGCGCGATTTCGACGAACACCAGCGGACCACTAGCGCCGGTCTTGGCGGTGACCGAAGCAACCGTCGAGCGCCGTTCGATCGGCGCCCCAACGCGGATCGGGGTCAGAAATTCAACTTTGCTGGAAGCCCACATCCGCCTCGGTTGCGGGACCGGGGGAAGGAAGCTGTGTGGCGACGAATCGCGCAACGGATGGCCGTCTTCACCTAGGTTCGCGGTTGGTGTGTCGGGGAGCGCGAGGCACCAATGGTATCCTTGCGGCACGTGCCCATCGGTGGGTTCGTCTCGATCGAGCGTCGTCAGCCAGCGGGCATAGGCACCCGACTCGATCCGGTCCTCGCGGCGTTGCTCGCGCCCGATCCATGCGGACCAGTCGTTCATCGGGTTGTTGTTGGGATGGGCGTGGGTGTCGGCGGCAGCGGCGCGGGAACCACCGCCGCGCCATCGGCCGGCGAGCGGCGTGCATCGAGCATCGCTGCGGCATCATCGAGCGCCCTGGCCTCGCCCACGGTGACCCCGCCGGGGCCGGGCTCGTTCTCGCCCGGTCCGCAAGCGGCGAGCAGCAGACACAGAACTGACAAGGTAAGGGCGCGGTGCTTCATTGCAGACACCATGCCATGGCGCGTCGTGCGGCGATAGCGTCCAGCGGGTGGCGCGACACGCCTAGCACGAAAAAAGGCGGAAACCGGATGCCCGGTTCCCGCCCTTCATTCGCAGTCAAGTGTTTGCAGTAAAGCGATGCAATCCCGGCAGCGGTATGACGCGCAGCCGGAGCGAATTACATCTTTCCTTCTGCGGCCTTGGCTTCGTCGGCAGACTTTTCAGCGGCGCCGGCGGCAGCTTCGGCATCCATCTTGGCGTCGGTCGCGGCACCGGCAGCAGCCGAAGCGTCAGCAGCAGGCGCCATTGCGTCGGCCGGAGCAGTCGCCATCGCGTCGGCAGGCATGGCTTCGTCAGCCGGCATTTCAACGTTGTCGGCAGCGGCTTGGTCCGCAGCCTTGTCGCTCGAACCGCAAGCGGCGAGAGCCAGGGAGGCAGTCACCGCGAAAGCGGCAGCAAAGATCTTTTTCATGTGAGGCCCTCTTCGATAAAACGACCGCCGCGAACCGCATCCATAGGGGAGGCGCGCACGCGATGGCAACAGCTTGTCTACCGGTTTGCACCCGTCATGGCAAATGCCAAAATTCATCCGCCGTTCACATCATGGGTGCGGCAATTTCGCGGTGCCAAGAGTGGTTGGTTGCATCATATAAAGAATTCTTTATATGATGCTGGCGATGACCGAGCTTGCCGCCACCCTGATCGATATCCTGCGCGCGCTGGCCGATCCCACGCGGTTACGGATCATGCGCCTTCTGACCCGGATGGAGCTGGCGGTGGGCGAGCTTGCCCAGGTGCTCGACCAGTCGCAACCGCGCGTCTCGCGGCATATCCGTATCCTGGCCGAAGCCGGGCTGGCTGAGCGGCGCCGTGAGGGAAGCTGGGTATTCGTGCGCGGCGTTCCCGGCACAGGGGATGTGCCGCTGGCGGGTGCGGTCGCCAGGCTGATCGATCGGGGCGAGGCGGGCGATCTCGCGTTCGCTGCACAAGCCGAGGCTGACCGTCTGCGGCTGGGCCAGATCCGCCACGCCCGCGAAGCTCGCGCCGCCGATTACTTCGCCCGCCACGCTGCGCAGTGGGATGTGCTGCGCTCGCTCCACAGCGCCGATGCCACCGTCGAATCCGCATTGCGCGATTTGCTGGGCGCACCGCTGGGCCGCGTGCTCGATGTCGGCACCGGCACCGGGCGAATGGCCGAGTTGTTCGAACCGACCGCCGATACGGTGGTGGCACTCGACAACAGTCCGGAAATGCTCCGTCTTGCGCGCGCTCGGCTCCAGCACCTCGCTCCCGGGCGGGTCGAGCTGGTCCAGGGCGATTTTGCTGAACTGCCGTTCGCCGATGCCGCCTTCGACACTGTGCTGTTCCACCAGGTTCTCCACTATGCACAGTCGCCCGAGGCAGTGCTGGCCGAAGCCGCGCGCGTCACCCGCCCGGGCGGGCGCGTGGCCATCGTCGATTTTGCGCCACACGATCGCGAGGAACTGCGCAGCGCGCAGGCACACGTCCGCCTGGGCTTTGCCGATGAGCAGGTCCGCGGACTGATGACCGCCGCGGGGTTCGAACCAGAAGCGGGCGAGGCGCTGGGTGGGGGCGAACTGACAGTGATGATCTGGACCGGATCGCGCCGCGCCGACGCGGTTCGTCGGCTTCCCCAACCCTTGGCCCATCGAAAGGAAAGCGCATGACGCGCGATGCCCCCAGCCAGCTGCGCGAATTGCAGACCGCACTGGCCGAGCCGCTGTTCGCGGGTCTTCCCGGCGATATCGCAGTGTCGTTCGAGTTTTTCCCACCCAAGTCCGAAACGATGAACGCGCAGTTGTGGGATGCGGTGACCACGCTTGCCCCGCTGGCACCGTCATTCGTGTCGGTTACGTATGGCGCGGGCGGATCGACCCGCGAGCGGACCCACGCCACCGTCGCGCGGATCGTGAGCGAAGCGGGCCTGCCCGCCGCCGCGCACCTCACCTGCGTCGATGCCAGCCGCGATGAGATCGGCGAAGTTGCGCGCGCGTACTGGGACGCAGGTGTGCGACACATCGTCGCGCTGCGTGGCGACCCGGCCGATGCTGCGGGTGGCTTTGCCGCTCATCCCGATGGTTATGCGGGGGCGGCGGCGTTGGTCGCAGGTTTGCGCGATATCGCGCCGTTCGAAATCTCGGTCGCCGCCTATCCCGAGGTTCATCCCGAGGCGCTGAGTGCCGACAGCGATATCGACAACCTCAAGCGCAAGCTCGATGCCGGGGCAACCCGCGCGATCACCCAGTTCTTTTTTTCGCCCGAGGCATTCTTCCGCTTTCGCGATCGGCTAGCGGCGGCGGGCATTGACGCGCCGCTGGTGCCCGGCATTCTACCCGTCTCCAACGTCGCCCAAACGCGCAAGTTTGCCGCGCAGTGCGGCGCGACCATCCCGGCATGGATGGATGCCATGTTCGAAGGGCTCGACGACCACCCCCAGACCCGCCAGCTGGTCGCCGCAACCGTCGCCGCCGAGCTGTGCCGCCGCCTTTACGCGGGCGGGGTCCGCGACATTCACTTTTACACGCTCAATCGCGCCGAACTTGCCTATGCGATCTGCCACATGCTGGGGATGCGCCCCAAGCGTCCAACACCAAGTCTGGAGGTCGCAGCATGACTCGCCGTGAACAGTTCCTCGCCGAAGCGGCCAAGCGCATCCTGATCACCGACGGTGCGTTCGGCACCGAAATACAGAACTGGAAGCTGTCCGAGGCCGACTATGCCGGGGCGCTGGGGCTGGCCAAGGATCAGAAGGGCAACAACGACATCCTCGCGCTGACCAAGCCGGAGGTGCCCGAGTCCATCCACCGCGCCTATTTCGCCGCCGGGGCGGACATTGCTGAAACCAACACCTTTTCCGCCAACCGGATCAGCCAGGCCGACTATGCCGCCGAACATCTGGTGCGCGAGATCAATCTTAAATCCGCCCGGATGGCGCGCCGGGTCGCGGATGAGTTCGAAGCCAAGGATGGCCGCCCAAGGTTTGTGGCAGGCGCAATTGGCCCGACCAACAAGACGCTGTCGCTCTCGCCCGACGTCAACGATCCCGGCTATCGCGAGATCGACTGGGATTTCCTCGTCAATGTCTACAAGGAACAGGCTGCCGCATTGATCGAGGGTGGCTGCGACTTCGTGCTGGTCGAGACGGTGTTCGATACGCTCAACTGCAAGGCAGCGATCATGGCAATCCGCCAGCTCGAGGCCGAGCTGGGCCAGGAAGTGCCGATGATGCTGTCGATGACGCTGACCGACCTTTCGGGGCGCAACCTGTCGGGCCACACGGTCGAGGCGTTCTGGTACGCGGTGCGCCATGCCCGCCCGCTCACGATCGGGCTCAACTGCTCGTTCGGCGCGACCCAGCTGCGCCCGCACGTCCGCGCGCTCAGCGCCATCGCCGACACCGCGATCATGGTCTACCCCAACGCCGGGCTGCCCAACGAGCTGGGCGAATACGACGAAATGCCCGAAACCACCGCCGCGCTGGTCGCCGAATGGGCCGAGGCCGGGCAGGTCAACGTGCTGGGCGGATGTTGCGGCTCGACCCCCGAACATATCGCGGCGATTGCGGCGGCGGCAAAACTTGCGCCGCGCAAGTTGCCCGAACTTGCTCCGCTGACAAGGCTGGCCGGGCTCGAACCGTTCGTGATGGCGGCGTGACTCGAAAGTGACTGACATTTCCGAAACTGCACCCCGCCCCACTGGATC
>JANMQW010000335.1:0-1874 GCA_031370725.1 Novosphingobium sp. | reverse complement strand
CGCCGCTTGAAATCGATCGTGCGATACTTCTGCTTGTGGCCGCCGGCGATCCCGCGCGAGGTCACGTGGCCCTTGTTGTTGCGGCCGCCGGTCTTGTGCTTGCCTTCGGTCAGCGCCTTGACGGGCCGGCCCTTCCACAACGACGACTTGTCGACGAGGATCAGGCCGCGCCGCGCGGGGCTGGTCGGGTTATAATTTTTCAGTGCCATCGGATTAGCCCCGCACGCCTTCGGTGACGTCGATCGACTGGCCCTCGGCCAGACGGACCACCGCCTTCTTGATGTCCGAACGCTTGTAGGGCTTGCCCTTCCAGCGCTTCGTCTTGCCCTTCTGGTTGAGCGTATTCACGCCCACCACGCTGACCGAGAACAGCGCCTCGACCGCGGCCTTGATCTCAGGCTTGGTCGCCTTGGGGGCCACCTTGAAGACCACGGCGTTGTTTTCGCTCATCAGAGTCGATTTCTCGGTGATGTGCGGGCCGACGATCACGTCGTAATGACGCGTGTCGATGGCTCCGCCAGCAGCTTTGGTTGGCTTCTTAGCCATTTGTTGGCCCCTCCCGGGAGGGCGAACCGCGCCTCCAGCTTTTCGACCGCGGCGCGGGTCAGCACCAGCGTGTCATGCTTCAGGATGTCGTAGACGTTGGCGCCCATCGCCGGCATCACTTCGATCCCGACGAGGTTGCGTGCGGCCCGGGCGAACATTTCGTTGACCGAGTCGCCGTCCATCACCAGCACCTTCTTGCCCCAGTTGGCCTTGGCCAGCTGCAACGAGAGCGCCTTGGTTTTGGCATCCTTCACGTCGAGGTTGTCGACGATCACCAGACCATCCTTGGCCTTGGCGGACAACGCCATCTTAAGGCCAAGCGCGCGAATCTTCTTGTTGAGCGAGGGATCGAAGTCACGGACGCGGGGTCCGTGGGCCTTGCCGCCGCCGATAAAGATCGGGGCTGCGCGATCGCCGTGACGGGCGGTACCGCCGCCCTTCTGATTGCCGAACTTCTTGCCGGTACGGGCAACATCGCTGCGCTCCCGTGCGCCGCGGGCGGTGCCGCGGCGGTTCTCGAGCTGCCAGGTGACGACGCGGTGGAGAATGTCGGCGCGCGGCTCTATCCCGAATACGGCATCCGACAGTTCGATGTCGGCCCCGGACTTACCGGTTGCGGCTGATCCGTCGAGGTTGAGGACTTTGACTTTCATGTTCAGCCCTCCTTGCCGTCAGTGTCGGTCGCGGCATCGCCAGCTTCCGTCTGCTCAGCTTCGATCTCGGTGTCGGTGGCGGCACCGGCGTGCTGCTCAGAGAGCAGCGCGGCAGCTTCCTCCGTGGTCGGACCGGTATCGATCTCGTGCTCGGCAGCAGCTTCGATCATCCCGGCCGGAGCTTCCTCATGCACGGGGTGCGAGCTCTTCTTCTCCAGGATCGCACCGGGGAACGGCAGACCCTCGGGCGCCGCCAACTTGACCGAATCGCGGACCAGCAACCAGCCGTTCTTCGCGCCGGGAACCGAGCCCTTCACGAACAGCAGGCCCCGAGGCACATCGGTGCGGACGATTTCGAGGTTCTGCTGGGTGCGCTGCTTGTCACCCATGTGACCCGCCATCTTCTTGTTCTTGAAGACCTTGCCTGGATCCTGGCGCTGCCCGGTCGAGCCGAGCGCACGGTGGCTGATCGAAACGCCGTGGGTGGCGCGCATGCCGCCGAAACCCCAGCGCTTCATGCCGCCCTGGAAGCCTTTGCCCTGGGTGTGGCCGCTGACATCGACATACTGGCCCGCGATGAAATGGTCTGCAGTGATCGTCGCGCCGACGGGGAGCAATGCCGCTTCATCATCAAGGCGAAACTCGGCGACGCGCGCCTTGAGTTCAACCTCGGCT
>JANMQW010000328.1:0-2164 GCA_031370725.1 Novosphingobium sp. | reverse complement strand
CGCGCGGACATAGCCCGCGGCCATCTCGATCTGCGCGCCGATCGCTTCGAGCACCTTGAGGTGGAGGTCGATCGGGCGGTTGCCGATCGCGCAGCCGCCGGGTAGCGATACGGTCGCTTCGCCCATCCGCGCCAGCATCGGCCCCAGCACCAGGATCGAGGCGCGCATCTTGCGCACCAGCTCATAGGGCGCGACCGAGGAGGTGATCCGCGTCGCTTCCAGCGTCATCACCCGGCCGAAATCCTCGGGGCGGCTACCGGCAATCGAGGTCGAAACCCCGAACTGGTTCATCAGATGCTGGAACCCGTCGATATCGGCCAGCCGCGGCAGGTTGCGCAACGTCAGCGGCTCGTCGGTCAGCAGCGCGCAGGGGATCAGCGTCAGCGCAGAATTCTTCGCGCCCGATACCGGAATTATGCCTGCCAGGCGCTTGCCGCCGCGAATGATGATCTTGTCCATACGGCTGCGTTTAGCGGGAAACGGACGCCGGACAAGCGACGGTTGACCCACCCGGTTGAGCCGCTACCACCGCGCGCCATGAGTGGCCGCAAACCGATCCGCAAAGCCGTGTTCCCCGTCGCCGGGCTCGGCACCCGCTTCCTCCCCGCGACCAAGGCGATCCCCAAGGAGATGCTGCCGATCATCGACCGGCCGCTGATCCAGTACGCGGTGGACGAGGCGCGTGAGGCGGGAATCGAGCAGATGATCTTCGTCACCGGGCGCGGCAAAGTGGCGATCGTCGAGCATTTCGACATGGCCTACGAGCTCGAGAAAACGATGGAGGGGCGCGACAAGGACCTGTCGGTGCTCGAACCCACCCGGCTGACCCCCGGCAATCTCGTCACCGTGCGCCAGCAGGTGCCGTTGGGGCTTGGCCATGCGATCTGGTGCGCGCGCGCCATCGTCGGTGATGAGCCGTTTGCAATCCTCCTGCCCGACGAGTTGATGATCGCCAATGCCGACGGTGGCCCAGGCTGCATGAAACAGATGGTCGAGGCGTATAACGAAGTCGGCGGCAACCTGATCAGCGTGCTCGAAGTCCCGCACGAGGAAGTCTCGAGCTATGGCGTGATCACCCCCGGGGCGCGAGACGGCGCGTTGACCGAGGTGCTGGGACTAGTCGAAAAGCCGATGATCGACGAGGCACCGTCCAACCTGATCGTCTCGGGCCGCTACATCCTCCAGCCCGAAGTCATGCGCACGCTCGAAGGGCAGGAGGCCGGCGCGGGCGGTGAAATCCAGCTGACCGACGCGATGGCGCGGATGATCGGCAGCCAGCCGTTCCACGCGGTGACGTTCGCGGGCAAGCGCTATGACTGCGGCAGCAAGGTCGGCTTTATCGAGGCAACGCTGGCGATTGCGCTCGAACGCGAGGATTTGCGCGATGAGGTTCGGGCGATGGCGCTGCGGTTGTTGGGATAGAGCGGCGCTGTAGTCATCGCCGCCGCCCGCCCCTGTCGCGCTGCAGAGCTCAACCACGGAACTATTTTCCTACATCGGCTCGAAGCGCTAAGCCGGACGTATGCCCGCTTGTGCGCTCTTTGTGCTCAAGTCCGCCCAGGTCTCCGGGCACCCCGATGCGGGGGGAAAGTTTTTTAGCCCAGTACTGTGGTCCAAGTGGTCCACGGTTCATCAAGCCGGTAGGCGACCTGAACTTGGGGTGCGCGTGTCAGGTTGGGGTGATTCGCAACGGCAGCGTCTTCAGTCCGCCGACGAACGTCGAACTCGCCCGCTTCGCCTCGCCCGCCGGTTCGACGCTTTCGATCCGGTCGAGCAGGACCTCGAACAATATCCGCATTTCAAGCCGCGCGAGGTGCAGCCCAAGGCACTGGTGCGCCCCCGCGCCGAACGCCAGATGGCGGTTTGGGGTGCGGGCGGCATCGAACTTGCGCGGGTTTTCGAACACCGCGGGGTCGTGGTTGGCGGCGACGTAGTTGATCATCAGCCAGTCGCCCGCCTTGATCGGGACCCCGGCGATTTGGGTATCGTGCGCGCTCATCCTCATGAAGTGCTGGACCGGGGTGGTCCAGCGGATCGCTTCCTCGACGATCCCTGCCAGCAGCGAGCGATCGGCCTTGACCCGCGCGAACTGCTCCGGATCGCGCGACAGTGCCAGCATCGCGCCCGCGGTCGAGGCCGAAGTGGTGTCATGCCCTGCGGCGGC
>JANMQW010000302.1:0-3731 GCA_031370725.1 Novosphingobium sp. | reverse complement strand
CCCAAAGCTATTGTCGCCGCGCTCGACGAGCATATCGTCGGGCAGGCCGACGCCAAGCGTGCGGTTGCGGTCGCTCTGCGCAACCGCTGGCGGCGCCAGAAGCTCAGCCCCGAACTGCGCGACGAGGTCACCCCCAAGAACATCCTGATGATCGGCCCGACGGGCTGCGGCAAGACCGAGATCAGCCGCCGCCTGGCGAAGCTGGCCGAGGCTCCGTTCGTCAAGGTCGAGGCGACCAAGTTCACCGAGGTTGGCTATGTCGGGCGCGATGTTGAGCAGATCGCCCGCGACCTGGTCGAAGAAGCGATCCGACTAGAAAAGGAACGCCGCCGCGAGGCGGTGCGCGAGGCGGCCTCGACCGCAGCGATGGACCGTCTGCTCAAGGCGCTGGTCGGCGATGGCGCGTCCGAAGCGACCCGCGAAAGCTTTCGCCAGCGCATCGTCGAGAACGCCATGAACGAGGTCGAGGTCGAGATCGAGATCGACGACGCCTTGCAGATGCCGTTCGACGTTCCCGGGATGGGCGGCCCAGGATTGGGCGGGGTCGGCATGATCAACCTGTCCGACATGATGGCAAAGGCGATGGGCAAGTCCAACACCAAGCGCCGCAAGCTTCGGGTGCCCGAGGCGTGGGACAAGCTGGTCGACGAGGAAGCCGAAAAGCGGATGGATCAGGACGACGTCGCCCGCGTCGCGCTGGCCAACGCCGAGACCAATGGGATCGTCTTTCTCGACGAGATTGACAAGATCGCGGTTTCGGACGTGCGCGGCGGATCGGTCAGCCGTGAGGGCGTGCAGCGCGATCTGCTGCCGCTGATCGAGGGCACCACGGTGGCCACCAAATACGGGCCGATGAAGACCGACCACGTGCTGTTCATCGCCAGCGGCGCGTTCCACGTCGCCAAGCCCAGCGATCTGCTGCCCGAACTCCAGGGCCGCCTGCCGATCCGCGTCGAACTCGCCGCGTTGACCGAGGAAGACTTTGTCCGCATCCTCTCCTCGACCCGCGCCAACCTGATCGAACAATACCGCGCGCTGCTCGCCACCGAAGGCGTGACCCTGGAGATCGGCGAGGATGCGATCCGCGAAGTCGCCTCGATCGCCGCGCAAGTCAACGAAGCGGTCGAAAACATCGGCGCGCGGCGCTTGCAGACCGTGATGGAAAAGCTGCTCGAAGAGGTCAGCTTCGAAGCCGAAGACCGCCAGGGCGAGACCGTGGCGGTGGACCAGGCCTATGTCCGCGAACGCTTGGCCGCGCTGGCCAAGGACAGCGATCTGAGCCGGTACATTCTGTAGTCTGGTCTGTTGAGGGTGGTGGACACACTTGGGCTCGAACCAAGGACCCGCTGATTAAGAGTCCCTATTTTCGCCATTCCATAGCGTCCCGCCGCGTCCCATATGACATAAATTACAATCACTTACGATCTCCCTTGATCCCACCATATGCCGGGGTATACTGGTCCAACCGTTACCCTGGGTAACGGCATCAAGACCCGCTGATAGGAAATCAGTGACATGAAACCTGCTGCAATCACAGACGCGAAACTCAAGGCAATGAAGCCTCCAGCCACCGGGCGGTTCGAACTCAGTGACACCATTGTGCCCGGCCTTCGCGTTCGGATGAGCGCTTCGGGAATTCAAAGCTTTATTGTCCGCAAGCGGATCGCGGGAAAACCGAGCAATATCACCTTGGGCCGGTATGGTCCCCGCTTTGGCTTGGCGGAGGCGCGCAAGAAGGCACGCGCAGTTCTCAGCGATATCGAGGCCGGCGGGGATCCCTCTTCGCCGCATGCCGCGTTGAAGCGAGCGCAGCCTGGCGCCGAAACGATTCGGGGCCTCCTGCCGGCTTACCTCGCGGCAAAGGCGGAGCGTCGTTCCGTCGGGGAGATGAAGCGGGTGATGGAGAATTATGTGTTGCCCGAACTGGGGGATCGGCTCGCCGACGCCGTTACAAGAGCCGACGTGACGAGGCTGATCGATAAGATTGCGGCGAACGCGCCCGTGATGGCACGAAACGTTCACGCGCAGCTTTCAGCATTTTATTCATGGGCGATGCCACGTCTTGATCGCCTCCCGTCCAACCCCTGCAGAGACGCCGGGCGACCGAGCGCACCAAAGGCTCGTGATCGGGTGCTGAGTGACAGAGAGCTGGTGTGTCTCTGGCAGCTCGCCGACGCCGAGCCGTTCCCGTGGAACATTGCGCTGAAGCTTCTGATCTTGACTGGCCAGCGGCGAAGCGAGGTATTCGAGGCGAACCGGGCGGAAATCGATTTCAACATGCGGGTCTGGACCATACCGGAAGCGCGAGCGAAGAATGGCAAGAAGCACGAGGTTCCGCTGACGACGAGCTCACTGGAACTGCTCGAGAAGATCCCCGAGCACGAGAACAGCGGGAAGTTGTTTCCAGCTCAGGGACGGCCTGAGAATGGGGCGAGTGGCTTCAGTAAGATCCAAGCTCGCTTGCGCAAGAGCATGACAGATGAGCTCGGATCAGTAGCCGAATGGCGGCTTCATGACGTTCGGCGCACGGTCGCCACAGGCCTGCAGCGGCTAGGCGTTCGGCTCGAGGTCACGGAGGCGGTCTTGAACCACCTGAGCGGGACGCGCGCAGGGATCGTCGGTGTCTACCAGCGTTACAGTTTCGCTGATGAGAAGCGAGTGGCGCTTGAAACTTGGTCCGCCGAGATCGGCCGCCTCGTCAGTTCGAAGATCGCTCATGTTCAAGCAGAAGCTTGAACGAGCAAAATTTCCTTCACGGGTTTGCGAACAGAGGAAATGGGCTGTCTGGTATCGCGCACGCACAACTGCTGCGGGCTGTGATACCGCGACTTACACTTTCACCGCGGGCGCGGTCACGCCGGCTGGCTTTGGTCTCGCCATAGTGACGGGACTTGGCGCCCAGACGGTCGATGGTCTTGATCTCGCGCAATGCTGCAGGAAGTCGAGGTAGAGAGACGGCCGGTGTAGAATGTTACCATATCTTCGCGCTAAAGCGACGGCGCTTTTGAGCTAGCAAGAGTCTGCTACGCTTCATCGTGCTCCTCGCCGACCCAATCGACATTCAACCGGTCCAGACCGATGACGGCACCTTCGGCGACGACCAGCCGGCCGATTAACTCGGGTTCGATATCCTCGTTGTCGATCACCCAGCGATCGCCGGCTTCCGTAACGATCACGGGTCCGCGAGGGCCCTGCTCAAGCTGACCGGTAACTCGGCGCCTGACCTTCTTCATCCGCAATCTCGCTTGTTCACCTGCTCCGCCACCGCCCCAAGACGTTGCGGACATAATTGGGCGTCTCTCCGTTCAACGGAATACCCCGGGCGCGGGCAACAGCGCCCGGTCCGGCGTTGTAGGCCGCAACAGCAAGATACACAGAACCAAATCGGTCGAGCATCTGGCGCAAGTATCGCGCTCCGCCCTCGATGCTTGCGACTGGATCGTAGCGGTTGGCAACGCCCAGGTCGCCCGCAGTCCCCGGCATAAGCTGGGCCAGACCGACCGCGCCTGCATTACTACGCGCGAGCGAATTATAGCGCGATTCGGTCCAGATCAGCGCATCGAGCAGTCCCAACGGCAGGCCATGGCGGTTTTCAGCGGCGTAGACCCACGGCAGCCAGGTGGTTCGTGCGAATGAGGATGCGCGTGGGCGGAGCGGACTACCGGTCCCGGCTCCGAGGCTCGATGGCAATCCAACGGATGGTGCAGAGATCAGAACATCCGTCGCCTCTC
>JANMQW010000276.1:0-3174 GCA_031370725.1 Novosphingobium sp. | reverse complement strand
CCCGCCGATTACCGCGACGTCCGCCCCGTCCGCATCGGCGATCCACAGCGCGGAGTCTTCGTCCTGCGCGACGTCGACCCCTTCAGCCGACCAATCGGCGTTTCGGGTGATCACGACGTGGCGACGGCGCGGGAGCGTACCGGGCAAACTCTCGAAGGTCTTGCGCCCCATGATGACCGTCTTGTCGAGCGTGAGCTGGCGGAAGCGGCGCATGTCGGCGGGGATTTTCCACGGCAGGCCGCCGGCGTTGCCGATCACCCCGTTGGTCGCGCGGGCGACGACCAGGAACAGGCCGGGGATCGGAACAGTCATAGCGTCAGCCTCGTCATAGCGTCAGTCTCGTCACATGGCCCATCTTGCGTCCGGGCCGGGCAGCGGCCTTTCCATACAGGTGGAGGTGGTTGGCCGGGTCGGTCAGGATTGCCGCCCAGTCTTCTGCTGCATCCCCGATCACGTTGCGCATCCCCACGCCCTTCGCGGCCAGCGCGGTATCGCCCAGCGGCAGCCCGCAGATCGCGCGGATGTGGTTTTCGAACTGGCTGGTGAGCGCGCCCTCGATCGTCCAGTGCCCCGAATTGTGGACCCGCGGCGCCATCTCGTTGAACACCGGGCCTTGTGTGGTCGCGAAGAATTCCAGCGTAAGCACGCCGACATAGTCGAGCGCTTCGGCCGCCTTGCGCGCCAGCTCGCGCGCGGCGGGAATCTGCGCGGCGACGGCAGCGCTGGCTGGCACCATGGAGCGAGACAGAATGCCGCCCTTGTGGACATTCTCGGCGCTATCCCAAAAGCGGATGTCGCCATCGCCGCCGCGCACCAGGATCACCGAGAACTCGGCGATGAAATCGACCAGCGCCTCGTAGATCAGCGGCTTGGCGGGCAGATCAAGCGCGGATGCATCGGCGGGCGTGGCAATCCGCCATTGCCCCTTGCCGTCATACCCATCGCGGCGGGTTTTCAAGATGCCCGGCGCGCCGACTTTGACAATTGCCGCATCCAGATCGGCGGGCGAATCGACTTCGGCATAAGCTGCGGGCACCCCGCCGAGGCCTTCGGCTCAGCGCTTTTCGGCGAGCCGGTCCTGCGCGATCTCGAGCGCGTGGAGGTTGGGCAGGACTCGCGCCTCGCCCAGCGCGGCCAGCGGCGCAACGGGGACGTTCTCGAACTCATAAGTGATCACCGCGCAATCGCGCGCGAATTTTGCCAGTGCCTCGGCATCGTACCACCCGGCGCAAGTGAACCCGCCGCATACTTCGGCTGCGATGCTGTCCGCTTCGGGCGCATAGACGTGCGCGCGATAGCCGAGCTGCGCCGCGGCCATCGCCAGCATCCGCCCGAGCTGCCCGCCGCCAAGGATGCCGATGGTTTCGCCGGGGGGAATCATGCGGTCACTCGGGCCGCTCCGGCACACCCGCGGTCTGAGCCGCGCGATAGGCCTTGAGCCGCCCGGCCAGTGCCTCGTCCGAAAGCGCCAGAATCGCTGCGGCGAGCAGCCCGGCATTGGTCGCGCCTGCTTCGCCGATCGCTAGCGTCCCCACCGGAATGCCTGCGGGCATCTGGACGATCGAAAGCAGCGAATCCTGCCCCTTGAGCGCCTTGGATTCGACAGGCACCCCCAACACCGGCAGATGCGTCATGCTGGCGATCATCCCCGGCAGGTGGGCCGCCCCGCCCGCGCCCGCGACGATCACCTTGAACCCTGCCTCCGCTGCGCCCTTGGAAAATTCGGCGAGCCGATCGGGGGTGCGGTGTGCCGAAACGATCCGCGCCTCATAAGCTACGCCCAGCGTATCGAGCGCGTGGACGGCACGCTGCATCGTCGGCCAGTCGGACTGGCTGCCCATCACGATCGCCACCAGCGGCTGCTGCCCCATGCTCTCCCCCTTTCGCTCCCGCCTCAGCATTCAGCCTCAGCGCTCGGCGAGATAGTAGCGGTCCGTCACCGCCAGGCCTTCGCTCAATTCGTAGATCAGCGGTTGTCCCGTGGGTATCTCCAGACTGGAAATATCTTCGTCTGAAATGCCCGACAGGTGTTTGACCAGCGCGCGCAGGCTGTTGCCGTGGGCCGAGACGATCACCGTCTCGCCACCCCGCAGCGCAGGCGCGATTTCGCTTTCGTAATACGGCAGGACGCGCGCGATGGTGTCCTCGAGGCTCTCCGCAGCGGGCACAGTAATCCCGGCATAGCGCGGGTCGGACGCCAGATCGAACGCGCTGCCCGCTTCCATCGGCGGCGGCGGGATATCGAAACTGCGACGCCAGATGTGGACCTGTTCGGCGCTGTGCCTGGCCGCGGTCTCGGCCTTGTCGAGCCCGGTCAGCCCGCCATAGTGGCGTTCGTTGAGCTTCCAGCTTTTGGTTTCGGGGATCCACAACCGCCCGCACGCCTCTAGCGCCCAGTGCAGCGTCTTGATCGCGCGGATCTGGAGCGAGGTGAACGCCAGTGTCGGCAGGATGCCTTTTGCCGCGAGCAGTTCGCCAGCAGCGCGGGCCTCGGCGGCACCCTTTTCGGTGACGTCGACGTCCCACCAGCCGGTGAAGCGGTTCTCGAGGTTCCACTGCGACTGGCCGTGGCGGATCAGGATCAGGCGCGGCATTGCGGCTCCGTGCGGGTCGGGCGGGGAGCGGGACGCCCTAGCCGCGCCCATCAGGTTTGGGAAGGGTTGGGGTCGCTTTGGGAAGGGGCCGGCGTAAAGGTATCCCCCCGCTCGATCTCGCGCGCCTGATCCTTGCGGCGACGCAAGTTCGCACGCAGTTGCTCGGCAAGGCGTTCCTGGCGAGTGATCTTGGCCTCGCGAGTGATCTTGGCCTCGCGAGTGATCTTGGCCTCGCGAGAGGGCTTGGCGGGCTGGCCGGTCATGCCCCCAGCTTGACAAACTACGAGGCCCCCCGCAATAGCGCGCCGCCGCTCGCCCGCCTTGGGTTGGCGAGTTCGCGGAAATGGTTGGCTGCTGTAGCTCAGTGGTAGAGCGCATCCTTGGTAAGGCTGAGGTCGGGAGTTCAATCCTCCCCAGCAGCACCATTTTCCTCTCGCTCTATGGCACCAGAATCGTTGAACCGGTGGTCAGCCGCGCTTCGAGATCCCGGTGCGCCTGTGCCGCATCGCGCAGGGGATAGCGTTGGCCGATGGTGACTGTCAGCACCTCACTGCCGATCAGGTCGAACACCTTTTTCACA
>JANMQW010000268.1:0-12463 GCA_031370725.1 Novosphingobium sp. | reverse complement strand
TTCCATCGAGACCGGCTTCACCAAGCATGCCGAAGGATCTTGCCTGATCGCGTTTGGCGATACCAAAGTGCTGGTTACCGCCAGCATCGAAGAGCGCCTGCCGCCATGGCTGCGCGGCAAGGGCGAAGGCTGGGTCACCGCTGAATACTCGATGCTGCCCCGCGCAACCCACACTCGCGGCAACCGCGAGGCGGCCAAGGGCAAGCAGAGCGGGCGGACGCAGGAAATCCAGCGACTGATCGGGCGCAGCTTGCGCGCGGTAACCGACATGAAGAAGCTCGGCGAGCGCCAGATCACGCTCGATTGCGACGTAATCCAGGCCGACGGCGGCACACGCACCGCAGCGATTTCGGGCGCGTGGGTCGCACTGCGGCTGGCGGTGCAGGGTCTGATGGATGCGGGCGCGATCAAGGACGATCCACTGACGCGCAAGGTCGCGGCGGTGAGCTGCGGCATCCACAACGGCAACCCGGTGCTCGATCTCGATTACATCGAGGATTCCGCGGCCGATGCCGATGCCAACTTCGTGCTGATCGAGGGCGGCCAGATCGCCGAAGTCCAGGCCACCGCCGAGGGCGCGACCTATGACGAGGAAGGCCTGCTGCGGCTGCTCCGCCTGGCCCGGCTGGGTACCGATCGCATCTTCGCGGCGCAGGCAGCAGCGGTGGCGTGACCCGCAGGATAGGTTCCGAACCGCTGGTGATCGCTACGCACAACGCGGGCAAGCTGCGCGAAATTCAGGCGTTGCTCGATCCGTATGGAGTGACCTGCATCTCGGCCGGATCGCTGGGGCTATCCGAGCCGGTGGAGACGGGCACGACGTTCGTCGCCAATGCGCTGCTCAAGGCACATGCGGCGGCGGAGGCTTCGCAACTGCCCGCGCTTGCGGATGATTCGGGGCTGTGCGTGGTGGCGCTGGGCGGACGGCCCGGAGTTTACACCGCCGACTGGGCCGAACGGCAGCGCTTCGAGGGTTCACTGGGGCGCGACTGGTACATGGCGATGGGCAAAGTCGAGGGGATGCTCGCCGAGCTTGGCCCCGATGCCCCGCGCGATGCGTGGTTTGCGTGCGTTCTGGCGCTTGCCTGGCCCGATGGCGATCAGGCGGTCTATGAAGGCAGGGTCGATGGCACACTGACCTGGCCGCCGCGCGGGATGATGGGTTTTGGCTATGATCCGGTGTTCGTGCCTGCGGGCGGAGACGCGACATTCGCCGAACTCGATCCCGAGGAAAAGCACCGCATCAGCCACCGCGCCGATGCGTTCGCCAAGCTGGTGGCAGAGCAGTTCGGCTAGTTCACCGCTTGGCCCAGCACGTTGCCCGCGGGCCAATAGCGGCACACCAGAATATCGTTCGACCGGCCCTGCCCGACCGCGCAGCCGACCTGCTGGGTGCCGCGCCAGATCAGTTGGGTGTAGTGGCCAACATCGTGCCAACTTCCCGTCGACGAGACATCCGGAAACTGGCCGGTGTGGAAATAGCGGACTTCCTCGACGAACCCGCCGATCATCTGCTCGGCGGAATAGCGCTGCGCCGGTCCCATCCACAGGTTCTCGCCCGCACCGGCGCGATCCTTGGCGTGTTCGAAACGGTTGCTGCGGGCCAGAGTGTCAGCCCAAGCCTGCGCCTGTTCCGCCAGCTTCGCGCTCCATTCGAGGCGCGGAACGTTGACCCGGTCGCGTTCAAGGTTGTGAGCCACGAGCAGCCGCTCGGCGAAGCTGGCCGGGCGGGTGAAGTTCTGTGCCGGGGCGGCGTGTGCCACTTGCGTCGCGAACAGCGCCGC
Organism: Novosphingobium sp.; assembly: GCA_031370725.1. Lineage (GTDB taxonomy): Bacteria > Pseudomonadota > Alphaproteobacteria > Sphingomonadales > Sphingomonadaceae > Novosphingobium. The sequence continues at coordinate 10,679 of JANMQW010000268.1, read as the reverse complement.
GATAACCGCCATGACAAAGCTGGCGCCAAGCGCCACGCCGAACCATTTCATGATGCGAACCCCTCACTGTCCTCTTATCCCGACGGCAAGGTAACACCCACCGAGGTTAACATAAACCGAAGGTGTCGTGTAAACAGAACGTTATGGCGCTTGCTCTGTACATTCATTGGCCGTTTTGCGCGCGCAAGTGTCCGTACTGCGACTTCAACAGCCATGTCCGCGCCGAAGTCGATCAGGCGGCCTGGCGCAACGCGCTGCTCGCTGATCTGGCGTACGAAGCCGCACTGACCGGCGGGCAGGAGCTGGGCTCGATCTTTTTCGGCGGCGGCACGCCTTCGCTGATGCCTCCTGCCACGGTCGCCGCGCTGATCGAAGCAGCAAGCCAACACTGGCGGATCGCCGACGACATCGAGATTACGCTGGAGGCCAATCCCTCGTCGGTCGAGGCAGCCAATTTTGCGGCGCTGGCCAGCGCGGGGGTCAACCGGGTGTCGCTCGGATTGCAATCGCTCGATGACGCAGCGCTCAAGTTCCTGGGCCGCTTGCACGATGCCGACGAGGGGCTGGCTGCGCTCGCTGTTGCTCAGCAGAATTTCGCGAGGGTCAGCTTCGATCTGATCTATGCCCTGCCCGGCCAGTCACCCGATGCATGGGAGGCGCAGCTGTCGCGCGCGCTCGGGTTCGGTACCGGGCATCTTTCGCTCTACCAGCTGACGATCGAGCCGGGCACACGCTTTGCTACGCTGGTCCGCGACGGTTCGCTTAGCCCACTGGCCGACGACCCCGCCGCCGAACTGTTCGCGCTGACCCGGGCGATGACCGATGCTGTGGGCCTCCCCGCCTACGAGGTGAGCAACCACGCGCGCGCCGACGAGCAAAGCCGCCATAACCTCGCGTACTGGCGTTATCGCGATTATCTGGGCGTCGGTCCGGGCGCGCATGGGCGGCGCGGCGGGTTTGCGACGCTGCGCCATAAAAAGCCCGAGAACTGGCTTGAGGCGGTGGCACGAAGGGGCAATGGGTTGCATTCAGAGACCGCACTGGATCGCAACGAGCAAGCTGCCGAGGCGCTGCTGATGGGGTTGCGACTGGCCGAAGGGATCGATCTTGGCGAGATCGGCACTCGTTTTGGGTATTCCCCCGACGCGCTGATCGTTCCGGACAAGGTGGCATTTTACGCCCGGCTGGGATTGATCGAGCACGGGGGCGGTCGCCTGACTGTCACTCCCAAGGGCATGCCGCTGCTCGATGGGCTGCTCGCCGAACTTGTGGCGCCCGCGCTGGTCGCGGCATGAGCGGGGCCGACCTGCTCGCCGAATGGCACGCGCATCTGGTCCACGCCCGGCGGCGCTCGCCGCACACGGTGCGCGCGTATGGCGCGGCGGCAGCGCGGCTGGTCGCGACACTCGATAGTGATGAATGGTCGTCGCTTGTCCGGATCGACGCGGCGACTTTGCGCCAGCACCTTGCGATGCGGCGCGCCGAAGGCCTCGCCAATGCCTCGGCGGCGCGCGAATTATCCGCAATCAAGGCGTTTCTCGCGTTTGCCCGTGATCGCGCCGGTGTGGTTGCCGAAGGCGGTCCGCGAATGCGCGGACCCCGCGTCAGGAAGGGTATACCGCGCCCGGTAACTCCTGACGATGCGGTCGGTATCGCCGATACGGTCAGCGAAGCCGCGAAGTCCGAATGGATCGGTGCGCGCGACCGGGCGGTGTTGTTGCTGCTGTACGGCGCAGGCTTGCGGATAGCCGAAGCGTTGTCGCTCACCGCCGCAGCCCTGCCACTGGGGGAGACGTTGCGCGTCACCGGCAAGGGCGGCAAGCAACGCGTGGTCCCGGTCCTGCCCGTGGTGCGCGATGCGGTAGATGCCTATGCGGGGCTCCAGCCGTTTATCCTCGCCCCCGATTCGGCGCTGTTCCGCGGCGAAAAAGGCGGGCCCCTTTCACCCGGAATGATTCAAAAAGCGATGGCGCGGGCGCGGATCGCAATGGGCCTGCCCGCCAGCGCCACTCCCCATGCGCTGCGCCACAGCTTTGCCACGCATTTGCTGGGCGCGGGTGCGGACTTGCGCAGTTTGCAGGAACTGCTGGGCCATGCCAGCCTGGGTTCGACTCAGATCTACACCAAAGTCGATGCGGCTACGCTGCTAGATACTTATCGCAATGCCCACCCGCGGGCTTAGCTTTCAGGCTTCCAGGTGATCACGCGCCAGATGTACCCGCCCACCGCCAGGGCGAGAAACCCCAGCACCACCGGTCCCGCCCACCTGTTGACCAAGTCGCTGTACCCGGCGAGCAGATGTCCGCCCTTGATCAGCAACGCGTTCCATACCGCGGCCCCGGCAAAGGTGAACGCCAGGAACTTCCAGTGCTTCATGTGCGCCAGCCCCGCGGGGAGCGATACCATCGTCCGCAGCAGCGGGGAAAAACGCAGCGCGAAGACGATCCATTCGCCGTGACGGCGGAAGAATTCCGCAGCCTTCTCGATATCGCGCCATTCAAGCGTCAGCCAGCGGCCCCACCGCGCGACGAACGGCTCGAGCCGCGCGTAGCCGAGCCGGTCTCCGGCAAGGAACCACACATAATTGCCCAGCGTCGAACCGATCGTTCCGGCGGCAAGCAGCGGCCAGAAGGCCATCGTGCCGCGCGCCACCGCCAGCCCGCCCACGCCCATGATTAACTCGGACGGGATTGGCGGAAAGATGTTCTCCAGCGCCATCAGGAACGCAATGCCCCAATAGCCGCTGCGGCTTATCAGCTCGATGATCCATTCGCCCATGGCGCGGTTAACGATTGGAGCAGGAAAATGGGTGCGGGGATTTTGTCGGGTGGTCTTTGACACGCTCAGGCTGAGCGGGTTTCTGGTTTTGGGAGAAAGTCCGCTCCTGCTGAGCTTGTCGAACCACCCGCGTCAAACCACCGCCCGATTTGCAAGCCGCTTCTCGATCGCATCCCAGATGCGCCCCGGCGTATCGGTTCCGTTGAACTTGTCGATCGCCTTGATCCCAGTTGGCGAAGTAACGTTGATCTCAGTCAGCCAGCGCCCGCCGATCACATCGATGCCCACAAACAGCAAGCCCAGCCGCTTGAGTTCGGGCCCCAAGGCGGCGCAAATTTCCTGTTCCTGCGCGGTCAGCGTGGTCGCTTCGGCATAGCCGCCTGCGGCAAGGTTTGAGCGGAACTCGCCCTCGCCCGGCTTGCGATTGATCGCGCCGACCACCTCGCCATCGATCAGCACGATCCGTTTGTCGCCCGCCGTAACATCGGGAAGAAACTTCTGGACCATGAACGGCTCAGGCCAGACCTGCCCGAACAGCTCGACCAGCGCGGCCATGTTCGATCCGTCGCGGCCGATCCGGAACACCGCCTTGCCAGCGTTGCCGTGGAGCGGCTTGACCACGATATCGCCATGCTCGGAATGGAACGCACGCACCTCCTCGATCCGCCGGGTGACCAGCGTGGGCGGCATGAACCGCGCAAAATCGAGCACGAAAACCTTTTCCGGCGCATCGCGCACGCTACGCGGATCATTGACCACCAGCGTCTCGCCCGCGATCCGCTCGAGCAGCCAGGTTCCGGTCAGATAGCCGATGTCGAATGGTGGGTCCTGGCGCATCAACACGACATCGACGTCTCGCCCCAGGTCGAGGTTGCGGAATTCGCCAAGTTTGTAGTGGTCGCCCGGCACATTCTGAACCGTGGCAGGCGCGGCCCACGCGATGACCCGGCCGTCCTTCCAAGACAAGTCGCGGACGTCGTAATAAAATACCTCGTGCCCGCGCTCCTGCGCCGAAAGCATCAGCGCAAAAGTCGAATCGCCCCCGATGCTAAGCGAGGGGAGCGGGTCCATCTGGACGGCAACGCGGATGGTCATGCAAACTCCAAGGGGTAAGGTTCGTTTGGCTCAGGGCTGCCAGGCGTTGGCGATGTGGCGTGGCCAGTGGCCGGGCGCAAGCAGCAGAACGTCGATGCGGATATCCTCGCCATGGCGCGCGAACCGCGGGGCGAGCGCTTCGGCGGCGCGGGCGACGCGTTTCAGGCGGTTGTGATCGATTGCCAGATCGCGCTGCGCCGCGGTGGCGCGCCACTTGACCTCGACGAACGCCACCGTGTGTCCGCGCCGCGCCACCAGATCGACCTCGCCCACCCCAACACGCAGCCGCTGGCCGACGATTCGCCAGCCGTGCAGTCGCAGCCACCACGCCGCAAAAGTCTCGCCGCGATGGCCCCGCCGCTCGGCTGCGATCCGCCGAACGGTCATCGGCCCAGAAGCTCCAGCGCGCGGGCGTAGAGCACCTTGCGATCGAGCCCGTGCATCCGGGCGACTTCGCCTGCGGCTTGCGATGGCTTTGCACTCACCAACGCGGCCGCCAGCAGGCGATCGATCTCGCCCGCGTCGGGAGCCGTCCCGCCATCGATCGCTGGCCCGATCAACAGTACGATTTCGCCTTTGGCCGGATGGGTAAGATAATATCTGGCCAGTTCTGCCGCTGTCCCCGTGCGGCATTCCTCGAAAAGCTTGGTGAGTTCGCGCGCCACCGACACTTCGCGACCGGGCAACACCGCCCCGATCGCTTCTAGCGAGGCGAGCAGTCGCGGGCCAGTTTCGTAAAACACCAGTGTCGCGTGGACCGCCGCAAATTCTGTCAGCGCCTCGCCGCGCGCCTTTGCCTTGGCGGGCAGGAACCCGCCAAACACAAACCGATCGGTGGGCAACCCGGCAAGCGTCAACGCGACAATCAGCGCGCTGGGACCGGGCAGGCTGGTTACTGCGATGCCCCGTTCTTTTGCCTCGCGGACCAGACGATATCCTGGATCGGAGATCAGCGGGGTTCCAGCGTCGCTGACCAGCGCCACCGCAGCCTCTGCGGCCAACACCAAAATGCCGTCGCGTGCGCGCACGTCGGCATGGTCGTCGTACCGGATCATCCGCGGCTTGGCGCCGAGATGGTGGAGCAGCTTGCCTGTGACGCGGGTGTCCTCGCAGGCCACCGCAGCTACGGCTCGCAGTGTCTCTGCGGAACGCATGGTTATATCGCCGAGATTGCCAATCGGCGTGGCGACGATGTAGAGGCCCGGTTTCAAGGAAGGTTCAGGCGTTTGGCTCATTGCCGCCATCCATGGACCAGCCACGCGGGGAGCGGCAAGCGATGATCGATAAGAGGGCGCTGCTGCGCAATCTGGCGCTGGCGAGCGCGATCGTGCTGGTCGCGGGGTGCAAGGTCATTCCCAAGGGTCCGGCGGTCAGCATTCCCGAGCCAGTCGCGACCGAGGCGCCGAGCAACGCCCTGCCCACTGACCGCGAACGCCATCGCATTGCGCTGCTGGTGCCACTGTCGGGCGCCAATGCCGGGGTTGGGCAAAGCCTGGCCAATGCCACCACGATGGCGCTGCTCGATACCAACGCGGCGAACCTGCGAATTACCACTTACGATACGGCTACGGGCGCGCAGGGTGCCGCGGCCCGGGCGCTGGCCGATGGCAACAAATTGATCCTGGGGCCGTTGCTCAGCACCGACGTGCGCACCGTTGCCGCGATGGCGCGCCCCGCGCACGTCCCGATCATCAGCTTCTCCAATGACAGCAGCGTAGCCGCCGACGACGTCTTTGTGCTTGGGCACGTGCCCGCGCAGGCGGTGGCTCGGGTGGTGTCGTTCGCCAGAGCCAAGGGCATGACCCGGTTTGCCACGCTGGTCCCTGGCGGCGAATACGGTCAGCGCGCGGGCGCCGCGTTCACCGCCGCAGTCCGCGGGGTCGGCGGCAGCGTAGTCGCGAGCGAAAACTACGATCGCGGCAACACATCGATCACCAGCGCGGCCGGGCGGCTCAAGGCAAAGGGCGGCTATGACGCAGTGCTGATCGCCGATGGGGCGCGGATGGCCGTTCGCGCCGCGCCGCTGCTCAAGGCGGTCGGCGCGGTCGCCCCGAAGATCCTGGGCACCGAACTGTGGTCCGGCGAAAGCACCGTGCTGGCCACCCCGGCGTTGCGCGGGGCCTGGTTCGCCACGGTATCCGACGCGCGCTATGCCAAGTTCGTCTCCAGTTACAAGGCCCGCTTCGGCGCATCACCTTATCGCATCGCCACGCTGGGCTATGACGGCGTGCTGCTGACGCTCAACGTCGCGCGCGACTGGAGGCCGGGCACGCTTTTCCCCACCCGCAAGCTGGCCGATCGCGGCGGTTTCCTTGGGCTCGACGGGGCTTTCCGGTTCGCTGACGACAACGTGGTCGAACGCTCGTGGGAAGTGCGCGAAGTGGGAAGCGGGGTTGTCGCCCCGGCGCCGAGCCGCTTTGGCAACTGATCCTTCGCACCGGTTGTCCCAAACATCTGCTCGACCCGAGCTTGTCGAAGGGCGTCCACGTCACTAGCCGCTGACCATGGCCAAAGACCTGTTCGACAAACTCCCCGCCGGCACCGGCACCGATTACGACAGCGGCGCGATCGAGGTTCTCGAAGGGCTGGAGCCGGTGCGCCGCCGTCCAGGAATGTACGTCGGCGGAATCGACGAGCGCGCGCTCCACCACCTCGCCGCCGAAGTGCTCGACAACGCGATGGACGAGGCGGTGGCAGGCCATGCCAACCGCATCGAAGTCACGCTCGAACCCGGAAACCGCCTGACGATCAGCGACAACGGGCGTGGCATCCCGGTTGACGAACACGCCAAGTTCCCCGGCAAGTCCGCGCTCGAAGTGATCCTCACCACGCTCCACTCGGGCGGCAAATTTTCGGGCAAGGCCTATGCCACCAGTGGGGGCCTCCACGGTGTCGGAGTCAGCGTGGTCAACGCACTGTCGAGCCATACCCGCGTCGAAGTCGCGCGCAATCGCGAGCTTTATGCGCAGGAATTCGCGCGCGGACTTCCGCTTGGCCAGCTCAAGAAGCTCGGTCCGACCCCCAACCGCCGTGGCACCACGGTAGCTTTCACCCCCGATGTCGAAATCTTCGGCGAGGAGGCAAAGTTCAAACCCGCGCGGCTGTTCCGCCTCGCCCGCTCGAAAGCATACCTGTTTGCAGGGGTCGAGATCCGCTGGAAATGCACGCCCTCGCTGATCGCCGACGATACCCCCGCCGAGGCGGTGTTTCAGTTCCCCGGAGGCCTCGCCGATCATCTCGCCGAGCAGGTCGGCACGCGCGAATGCGTGACGACCAAGGCGTTCAGCGGCAGTCATGAATTTCCGGGCGAGGCCGCAGGCCGGGTCGAATGGGCGATTGCCTGGCCGCTATGGTCCGACGGCGCCTATAGCTGGTACTGCAACACCATCCCCACTCCCGATGGCGGCACCCACGAGCAGGGGCTGCGCGCGGCGCTGACCAAGGGGATCAAGGCGTTCGCCGATCTCGTCGGGCAGAAAAAAGCCAAAGACATCGCGCCCGAGGACATCGTCACCGGCAGCGAGATCATGCTCTCGCTGTTCATCCGCGAGCCGCAGTTCCAGAGCCAGACCAAAGATCGCCTGACCAGCCCCGAAGCCGCGCGGCTGGTCGAAAACGCGGTGCGCGACCACTTCGACCATTTCCTCGCCGACAACATGGACCGCGGCAAGGCGCTGCTCGCCCATGTGATGGAGCGGATGGACGAGCGGCTGCGGCGCAAGGCCGAACGCGAGATCAAGCGCAAGACCGCGACCAACGCGCGCAAGCTGCGTCTGCCAGGCAAGCTCACCGATTGCAGCGGCGAAGGCAGCGGCGAGACCGAACTGTTCATCGTCGAGGGCGACAGCGCGGGCGGCAGCGCCAAACAGGCGCGCGACCGCAAAACCCAGGCGATCCTGCCGATCCGCGGCAAAATCCTCAACGTCGCCAGCGCCACCGCCGACAAAATCCGCGCCAACAGCGAAATCGCCGACCTCAGCCTCGCGCTCGGCTGCGGCACCCGCAAGGACTGCAACGCCGACAACCTGCGCTACGACCGCGTCATCATCATGACCGACGCCGACGTCGATGGTGCGCACATCGCCACATTGCTGATGACGTTCTTCTTCCAGGAAATGCCCGACATCGTCCGCCGCGGGCACCTCTATCTGGCGCAACCCCCGCTCTACCGACTGACGGCGGGCGCGACTTCCGCCTACGCCCGCGACGACGCCCACCGGGCCGAACTGGAGCGCACCACCTTCAAGGGCAAGAAGGTTGATGTCGCGCGGTTCAAGGGCCTGGGCGAAATGAACCCCGGCCAGTTGCGCGAAACCACGATGGCGCCCGCCACGCGCGGCCTGCTCAAGGTAACGCTTCCCCCCGAAGCCGAGGGCCGGGCCGCAGTGAAAGACCTCGTCGAACGCCTGATGGGCCGCAACCCCGAACACCGCTTCCACTTCATCCAGAACCGCGCGGGAGAACTGGATCCAGAATTGATCGATGCCTGATTCTCGGCTTGCCTAGCTGCGCGGCGCAACCTATCCGCTTAACCGAACGGTTAAACGACAGGACGCGGCTAGCATGACCACCCTCACCCCCACCCAGCGCTTCGAAGGCACCAAGGATTACGTCGCCACCGACGACCTCAAGGTCGCGGTCAACGCCGCGGTGCTGCTGCGGCGGCCGCTGCTGGTCAAGGGCGAGCCCGGCACGGGCAAGACCGTTCTGGCGCACGAGATCGCCAAAGCCGTGGGTGCGCCGCTGATCGAGTGGAACGTCAAGTCGACCACCAAGGCGCAACAGGGTCTGTATGAATACGACGCGGTCGCGCGGTTGCGCGACGGCCAGTTGGGCGACGAGCGGGTCCATAACATCGCCAACTACATCCGCCGCGGCAAATTGTGGGAAGCGTTCACCGCGCCCCAGCTGCCGGTGCTGTTGATCGACGAGATCGACAAGGCCGACATCGAGTTTCCCAACGACCTGCTCCAGGAACTCGATCGCATGTCGTTCGACGTTTACGAGACGCACGAACGAATCGAGGCGCGCGAACGCCCGATCGTGGTCATCACCAGCAACAACGAAAAGGAACTGCCCGACGCGTTCCTGCGTCGCTGCTTCTTCCACTACATCAAGTTCCCCGATCGCGGCACGATGCAGGCGATCATCGACGTCCACTTCCCCAACATCCAGAAGATCCTGGTGAGCAAGGCGATGGATATTTTCTACGAGGTCCGCGAGGTGCCGGGGCTCAAGAAGAAGCCTAGCACCAGCGAATTGCTCGACTGGCTCAAGCTGCTGCTCAACGAGGACATGCCGCTCGACGTGCTGCAGAACCGCGATCCGGCCAAGGCGATCCCGCCCTTGCACGGCGCGCTGCTCAAGAACGAGCAGGACGTGATGCTGTTCGAAAAGCTGGCGTTCATGGCGCGGCGAAATGGCTGACCGCAGCGGCGATGTCACCAGACGTGCGGTTGTTGCCGGAACACTCGCAAGCGGGGTTGCAGCGTCGGCAGCCAAAGCCAAAAGCTCGGTAGCCAAATCGGAAAACGCCCGCACGCCGCGGGAATTTCTGTGGGGGACCGCGACCGCGGGCCACCAGATCGAGGGCGGCAACGTCAATTCTGATTTCTGGCTGGCCGAGAACGTCAAACCGACGCTGTTTCGTGAGCCATCGGGCGATGCCTGTGATAGCTACAATCGGTTCGCCGAAGATATCGCGCTCGCCGCGCGGCTCGGCTTCAACTGCCACCGCTTTGGAATCGAATGGTCGCGGATCGAACCCGAACCGGGAGTGATCTCGCACGCTGCGCTCGACCACTACAAGCGCGTGCTCGAGGAATGTCACCGCCATGGCCTGGCTCCGATGGTCACGCTCAGCCACTGGTCGGTGCCGCGCTGGTTCGCCGCGCGTGGGGGCTTTGAACAAGCCGACAGTCCGCAGATATTCGCGCGCTTCGCAGAGACTGCCGCCAGCCATCTGGGCGACGGGATGGCCTACGCGACGACCTTCAACGAGGCCAATATCCAGCGCGTCCTGTCCTTGCTGTTTCCCAACCCTGTCGCAGTCCGGCGCGCGGCCGATGCCATGCTCGCGGCCTGTGCGCGGGCAAGCGGATCGGACAGGTTCGCCAATGTTCTGTTCGGCGAAATCGACAAGATCGAACCAAACATGGTCAAGGCGCATCATCTGGCCAGCGCTGCGCTCAGGGCAGGTCCGGGCAATTTTCCGATTGGGGTGACCATCTCGATGCAGGAAATCGAGGGCGTAGGTGTAGGTAACAAGGCGACGCAAGTTGCCGAGCATCTTTACGGGCCCTGGCTTGAAGCCGCGAAATCTGCCGATTTCGTTGGCGTGCAGACTTACACGCGGATTCGCGTTGGCGCCGATGGTCCGCTGCCGCTTCCCGCCGAAGCCGTAAAAACCGACGCAGGCTATGAGTTCCGGCCCGAGGCGCTCGAGGCAACGATCCGTTATGCCATTGCTGTAACGGGCAAGCCCGTGATCGTGACCGAGAACGGCATGGCGACCACCGACGATACACGCCGCGTCGCGTTTATCGATCAGGCGCTGGCAGGAGTGGCGCGCTGCCGGGCAGACGGTCTCGACGTGCGGGGCTATGTCCACTGGTCGCTGCTCGACAACTTCGAATGGACCAGCGGATACAGCCAGCAGTTCGGGCTGGTCGCAGTCGATCGAACAACGTTCAAGCGAACCGTGAAGCCAAGCGCGGTGTATCTCGGGCGGCGCGCCCGCGCCAATCGTCTCTGATCCATCGGCAGGACCGTAGCCATGTTCTTCAACTTCATCGACGAGCTGCGCG
>JANMQW010000254.1:0-2591 GCA_031370725.1 Novosphingobium sp. | reverse complement strand
GCATCAACGCGATGATCTCGGCGCGGCCGACATCGCCCTGGGGGAACACAAACCGCGGGTCTTTGCCCAGCCCGCTCATCCGTTCGCCGACGGTGCCCTTGGTATAGCCCAGACCGCGCAGGATCGGTTCCATGCGGCCCTGCAACTCGCGCAATTGCTCGAGGCCCAGTGCGTGGATTTCGTCGGGCAAGAGCGTGGTGGTGGTGCTCGCGCGCAACGCCCAGGCATAATATTCCTCGCCATGCGGGCGCGCCCACATCCCCGGCGCTTCTTGAGCGACGGCCCGCTCGGCGCAGATTTCGGCGAGCTGGCGGTCGAGCGCGGCAGCAATTGGCCCCGCGACAATGGCACGCGCGCGTCGGTCCCATTCGCCCGGGATGGCTGCGATGCGCGAGGTCAGCGCGGCCACCAGTCGCCCTCCGCCGAGCATCGGCAATCGTCTTGCCGAGCTGGACGATCGTCCGGTCGAGCAGAATCGTAGGCGCGACCAGCCGTGCTTCGCGCGCTGTGCGACCCCCCCGGTCTCGCCATCGAGCGTGGCGGGCAGCGCTTCGAGCCTGGCAATATAGGCTTCGGCATCCGCCGCATCGCGCACCGGGTGGCTCGCTTCGAGCAGGTTTGGCGCGTCGATATACTGACCGACATTCTGGATCACCAAGAAGGGCGTGTTGCGCCAGCTGCCGATGGCGACGTCGCCGCAAGGCAGCGCAAAACCCGCCAGCGCGGTACGATAGGCGCTGCGTACCACCTCGAAAGAGGTGCAGGTTGCAGGATCGAATGGGGTGAGATCGACGGCTTCAGCGCGTGCGAGATCGGCGCGCAGAGTTTGGGCCAATGCGGCTTTATCCGGCCGCCGAGCGGTCCTCAAGCTTGCTGCGCAAGTCGGCGCGGGCGCCGCTATCCACGCCCTTCTCTGTCGCGGTCCCGGGTTGGAGCGCGAGCAAGCGCCCGGCGAAATCGTCGAGCAGCTTGCTCGCGTTGGTGGGGGTGGCGGAAGCGGGTCGGGCTAGCGTTGCGGCGCAGCCGGGCAGTGCCAGCGCCAGCACGCCAACGCCGCCAGCAACAAGCGCTTGGCGGCGAGTGGTGGCCAAGTCGTTGTTGTGCATCGAACAATGCTGCCGGGGATGGCGTCGGCTGTCAAACCCGCTCGCCAGCCGCAGCAAAGCCGCTAAGCTGACGACTCGCAGTTGGCGCAGGGCGATTGGGGGGGCAGGGTGAGTAAGGTCGGGGTCGATGGCTGATGCGCTGGATCGGGCCGCGCTGTTCAAGGGCCTGAGCGCCGAAGCGCTGAACGAATTGCGACACTTGGCCACCCCGTTTGCGCTCGGCGCGGGCGATGTGCTGTTCCGCCAGGGCGATCCGCCGAATGGGCTGTTTGTGGTCGAACGCGGGTTGCTGGAGATAGCCGCGCGCATACCGGGTGACGAAGACGGACAAGTCAGCCAGATCGCGCCGGGCGAGGTCGTCGGCGAATTCGCGCTGCTCGATCCCGGACCGCGATCGGCGCGGGTCTGGGCCATCGAGGGCAGTTCGGGCCTGTTCGTGCCCGCGCGCAGCATCATCGCGATGCTCGATGAGGGCCGCGCAGGCCCGGTGCAGGCGGTCGATCGGCTGCGAACGCTGGTTGCCTCGCGCACCCGCGCGACGATCGAACGGCTCGCCGCCGAGGCGGTTACAGAACCGAGCGAGTTGCGCGCCGCGCCGGAGGGGGGCGATATCTCACCGATCGCGCTCGATTTCGAAATGCTCCGCGCACTCGGCCGATTTGCGGCGTTCGACGATGCCGCGGGCGCTGCGTTCGTGGCGCAGGGCGAGGGACTGGCGGCGTCGCGCGGGGCCTTGCTGCCGCCGTGCGACGGCGCCTGCCTGGTCGTGCGCGGCGCGGTCCGTGCGGCGTTCGAGCGGGGCGGGTTGCAGGAACAGGTGACGATCCACGGCCCCGGCGAATGGGCCGGGCTGGTCGCCGCGATCGATGGCGGCGTGCAGCGGCTGGTGCTGTCGGCAGCCGAAGACTCGATCCTGCTGCGGATGTCCGCCGAACGCTTCGCCGCGTGGCGTGCCGCGCCCGGACCGGTCGAACTCGCGGTGCTCGCCGGGATCGATCGCCAGCTGGTCCGCGATCAGCGCCGCGCCACCCGCCACCTTGGCCGAGCGATCGCGCTTGCCCGCTTCAACGCGGTCGGCCAGTCGGCCGGGGGCGTTGACTGATGTGCCGCATCGTCAGCTATCTCGGCACCCCGGTGCTGCTGGAAGACTTGCTCTATTCGCCCGATTCGGCGCTGCTCAACCAGATCATCCACGCCCAGATGCTCGATATGCTCAACCTGGCCGGGTTTGGGATGGCGGCGTGGGATGCGGCGAGCCACGCACCGGCCAGCCCGTTCGTCTATCGCACGACCCAGGTTGGGGTGTTCGACCGCAACCTCAAGCTGCTGGCGAGCAAGGTCGCCCCGCACGCGCTGCTAGCGCACATTCGCGGGGTGCCCTACAATTCAAGCGTCCAGATCATCGAGCAGAACGTCCATCCGTTCAAGTTCGACCGGGTACCGCTGGCGATGGCGCACAACGGCGATCTTGCGGGCTTTCGCGCG
>JANMQW010000201.1:0-1713 GCA_031370725.1 Novosphingobium sp. | reverse complement strand
AGACGATCGCCCACACCGGCTCGCTGTGGCGCTGGACCGGGGCGAGCGGCACCGGCATCTGGCATTTCCTGACCCTCGACGGCGAGGCGGGCGAGCCGCCTTTCGGGCACAGCGCTGATGCGCAAGCTGGAGGGGATGTCGCGCGGCTGGGGTTCGCTCAAGGTGGTCGCGACGATCGGGGAGAGCCGGTGGAGTACGTCAGTGTTTCCCTCGAAGGACACCGGCTGGATCCTTCCGGTCAAAGCCAGCGTGCGCAAGGCCGAAGGTCTGGTCGAAGGGGAGGCGGTGGAGGTGATGCTCGAACTGTAGCGCACGTCCTTCGACAGGCTCAGGATGAGCGGGCCTTAGTGAAAAGCACACCCTTCAAACGGATCAATCCAAACACACCCGCTCAGGCCGAGCCTGTCGAAGCCCACGCGGCAAACGACGCCTAAATCCGCTCCGCCTGCGCCACCGCATCGCTCGCCCGCAGCGCCGCAACGATTCGCGTCAGGTGCGCCAGATCGCGCACCTCCAGATCCACCTCATAGGTATGGAACGGGTCGTCGCGCTGGGTCATCTGGAGGTTGACCACGATGGCTTTGTTGCCCGCGAAAACCCCCGCCATTTCGGCCAGCGTACCGGGGCGGTTATACAGCACCGCACGGATGCGGCCGGTGGCGCCGTCGGTCCGCGCATCCCATTGCAGGTCGATCCAGTCGGCGTCGATCCCGTTGGCCAGGCTCAGGCAGTCGATCGCATGGACTTCCACCCCCTCGCCGAGACGGCGCAGGCCGACGATGCGGTCGCCGGGGACCGGGTGGCAGCAGTCGGCCAGGCTGAATGCCATCCCCGGGGTCAGGCCCCTGATCGCAATCGCGCGCTGCTGTCGTGGCCACAAATCTGCCTCGGGCAAATCCGATGCGCTGCCCGGGAGCAGCGCCTCCATAACCTGGCGATCGTTGAGCTTGGCCGCGCCAATCGCGTGCATCAGCTCTTCCTCGCTCTTGAGATCGAGCCGTTTGATTGCCTCCTTCAGCGCCTTCTTGCCGATCTTGGTCGGCAGCCGCTCGACGATCTCTTCATACAGCTTGGCCCCGATCGCTGCGACTTCCTGGCGTTCCTTCTGGCGCACCGCGCGGCGGATCGCGGCGCGCGCCTTGCCGGTGACGACGAACCCGAGCCACGACAATTGCGGCTCCGAGGTGCGGCTCTTGATGATGTCGACCACATCGCCGTTCTGCAACTGGGTGCGCAGCGGCACGTGGCGGCCGTTGATCTTGGCGCCGACGGCGGCGCTGCCCAGATCGGTGTGGACCGCAAACGCGAAGTCGATCGGGGTCGAGCCCTTGGGCAACTGGTGCAGCGCGCCCTTGGGGGTGAATGCGAAGATCCGGTCGGCATAGATCGCCAGCTTGGTGTGCTCGAGCAGTTCGTCGGCATCATGCGCGGTATCGAGGATTTCGATCAGATCGCGCAGCCAGCCTACCTGCCCGTCAGGCGCGTCGCCCTGCTTGTAGGCCCAGTGCGCCGCGAGCCCGAATTCGTTGGTGCGGTGCATGTCGCCGGTCTTGATCTGGACCTCGACCCGCATCGCCTGGCGATATATCAGCGAGGTGTGGAGCCCGCGATAACCATTGATCTTGGGGGTTGAAATATAATCCTTGAAGCGCCCCGGGACCATCTGCCAGGTCTGGTGGATCACGCCGAGCGCCTCGTAGCAATCGGCCGGTG
>JANMQW010000177.1:0-2214 GCA_031370725.1 Novosphingobium sp. | reverse complement strand
GAGGGTGGTGGGGAGGACGGGTGCGCTCACGCCCCGGCCCCGATCAGTTCGCGCCCGATCAGCATGCGCCGGATCTCGTTCGTCCCCGCGCCGATGTCTAGCAACTTGGCGTCGCGCAGGTAGCGTTCGACCGGCCAGTCGGTGGTATAGCCCGCGCCGCCAAGCGCCTGGACCGCCTCGCCCGCAACCTTGAAGGCGCTCTCGCTCGCCAGCAGGATCGCACCCGCCGCGTCGAACCGCGTGGTCTGGCCTGCGTCGCAGCTCTTCGCCACCGCATACGTGTAGGCGCGCGCCGATTGCAGCGCGACGTACATGTCGGCGATCTTGGCCTGGATCAGCTGGAACGCGCCGATCGGCTTGCCAAACTGTTTGCGCTCGCGGACGTAGGGGATGACGGTGTCGAGGCAGGCCTGCATGATCCCGAGCTGGATGCCCGCGAGGACCACGCGCTCGTAATCGAGGCCCGACATCAGCACGCCCACACCGCCGTGGAGCGGGCCCATGATGTTCTCTTCGGGCACGTGGCAACCGTCGAACACCAGTTCGGCGGTGGGGCTGCCGCGCATCCCCATCTTGCCGATCTTCTGGCCGATGCCGAACCCGGCGAAGTCCTTCTCGATCAGGAACGCGGTGATGCCGCGCGAGCCCTCTCCGGTCTTGGCATAGACCACCAGCGTATCGGCGTAGGGCGCATTGGTGATCCAGAACTTGGTCCCGTTGAGGACCCAGCCCCCTTGCACCGCCTCGGCCTTTAGCTTCATCGAGACAACGTCCGATCCGGCCCCCGCCTCTGACATCGCCAGGCTGCCGACGTGTTCGCCACTGACCAGCTTGGGCAGATACCTGGCCTTCTGCTCGTCGCTTCCCCAGCGCCTGATCTGATTGACGCACAGATTCGAGTGCGCGCCGTAGCTCAGCCCCACCGAAGCGCTCGCCCGGCTGACTTCCTCAACCGCGATCACGTGCTCGAGATAGCCGAGCCCGAGTCCGCCCCACTCCTCCTCGACCGTGATACCGTGTAAACCCAGCTCGCCCATCGCCGGCCACAGCTCGCGCGGAAACCAGTCCACGGCATCGACTCGGGCGGCCAGCGGCGCGATCCGCTCGTCGGCAAACCGGCCCGCGGCCTCGCGGATCATGTCGGCGTTGTCGCCCAGGCCGAAATCGAAATCGGGGGTGGCGCGCACAAACCAAGGCTCCCTAGCTCTATCTGGCGTCTTGAAAGATCGCCCCGGCGAAACGGACCAGCCGAACCCACCACGGGAGTCGAACCCCAGAGGAAATGGCCAGCGGCGAATTGATCGCGTATCGTGCCCGCGCCTTGACAGAGGCGCACAAAGAACGCAAAGTCTAATTGTTAGACCAATGAATCGGGTCAGCGTGGGAGAGCGTAGCGTGCGATACATTGTGGGCGTCGATATTGGTGGCACTTTTACCGACTGCGTCGCGCTAAAGACCTCCGATGATGGCACGCCCCCAGTCGTAAAGATCGGCAAGTCGTCTTCGACGCCTCCCGATTTTCAAACCGGCTTCATCGGCTCGCTCCGCACCGCAGCCGAGATGCATGGCGTCGCCCTCGAGGACATGCTGGCGAGCGCGCAGGTCTATCATGGCTGCACAGTCGGGACGAATGCGCTGGTGGAGCACAAGACCGCGCGGGTCGGCTTGCTGGCGAGCCGCGGCCATACCGACACGATCTTCATCATGAAGGCCGGCAACCGGCTTAAATTCATGCCGGCGAACTATATCGCCCACGTTGCCAAGCAGACCAAGCCCGAACCGCTGGTACCCAAGTCGCTGTGCGAAGGGATCGACGAACGTGTCACGTTCGATGGCAAGGTATTCGCAGCCCTCAACGAGGATACCGCGCGCACTTCGATCCGACGGCTCGTCGAGCAGGGCGTAGAGGCGATCGCCATTTCGCTTATCTGGTCCACCGCGAACGACAGCCATGAGAAGCGGCTGCGCGAACTGGTGCATGAAATCGCGCCCGACATGTTCGTGTCGATCTCGTCGGAAGTCAGCCCCCGGGTCGGAGAATATGAGCGCACGATCGCCACGATCGTCAATTCGCTGATCGGACCGCCGATGCGACTCTACCTCGAGGCGCTGGAAGTCGATCTGAAAGCCAATGGCTATACGAAAACGCTGCAGATCATGTCGTGCACGGGCGGGCTGATCGATGCCGATCACGCGCGCGACGTGCCGGTGCTG
>JANMQW010000123.1:0-8379 GCA_031370725.1 Novosphingobium sp. | reverse complement strand
CGCTTCCACCCCCAGGATGGCGAGGCCGTTACGGATCACCTGCCCGATTTGGGACACAAGGAAAAGTCTGGCGGCGGTTAGCTGACGGTCCTGTGTCACAATGAAGCGTTTGCCGGGGGAATCGTTGCCCACGTTCCAGTGTGCGTGGAACCCAGCGGCAAGATCGTAGAGGAAGAACGCCACCCGGTGCGGTTCGCGTGCGGCGGCGGCGCTTTCGACCACGCGCGGGAACTGCGCGGCCAGCTTGACCAGCGCGAGCTCGTCGGTTTCGAGCCGATCGATCGCCGAAACATCGGGCACGATCCCTTCGACCGCGCCCTTGCGCAGCGTGGAACGGACGCGGGCGTGGCAGTACTGGACGTAGAACACCGGGTTGTCCTTCGACGCCTCGACCACCTTGGCGAAGTCGAAATCCATCTGCGCTTCGGGCTTGCGGGTCAGCATGGTGAAACGCACCACGTCCTTGCCCACTTCCTGGACGACGTCGGCCAGGGTGACGAAGTTGCCGCTGCGCTTGGACATCTTGACCGGCGCGCCATTGCGCAGCAGCTGGACCATCTGGACGATTTTGATTTCGAACGGCTTGGCTGTGTGCCCATCCGCCCCGGTCAGCGCGGCGACCGCGGCGCGGATTCGCTTGACGGTGCCGGCGTGGTCGGCACCCCAGATATCGACCAGCGCGTCGGCGCTCTGGGCTTTCTGGAAGTGATACGCGAGATCGGCGCCGAAATAGGTCCACTTGCCGTCAGACTTGCGGATCGGGCGATCCTGGTCGTCGCCGAATTGGGTCGAGCGGAACAGCGGGAGCGTGACCGGCTCCCAGTCTTCGTCCGGCGTCTTGCCCTTGGGGGCTTCGAGCATGCCATCGTAAACCAGATCGTGCGCGCGCAGCCACGCTTCGGCGGCCTCCGGCTTGCCTGCCGCCTGAAGCTCGGCCTCCGAACTGAACAGGTCGTGATGGATGCCGAGCAGCGCGAGGTCGGCGCGGATCATGATCAGCATCGCCGCGACGGCGCGCGTGCGGAACAAGGTCAACCAGTCGGCTTCGGGAGCGGCGGCGAAATGGTCGCCCAATTCGGTCGCCAGCTCCTGCGCAATGGGGATCAAGTAGTCGCCTGGATACAGTCCTTCAGGTACCTCGCCGACATCTTCGCCGAGCTCCTCGCGATAGCGTAAGTGGACCGAGCGGGCGAGCACATCGACCTGCCCGCCGGCGTCGTTGACATAGTATTCGCGGATCACGGTGTGCCCCGCAGCCTCAAGCAAACTGGCCAGCGCATCGCCGACGACCGCGCCGCGGCAATGGCCCATGTGCATCGGCCCGGTCGGGTTGGCGGAAACATATTCGACGTTGACCGTGGTTCCCGCACCCATGTCCGAGCGGCCATAAGCGTCGCCCGCTTGGGCAATCGCGCGCAGCTCGTCGCGCCACGCGGCATCTACCAGGCGCAAGTTGATGAACCCGGGTCCGGCAATTTCGGCGGTCTGAACCCCCGGCGCGGCGCGCAGCTCGCCCGCCAGCGATTCGGCCAGCGCGCGCGGGTTGGTCCCGGCCGGCTTGGCCAGGACCATTGCCGCGTTGGTCGAAAGATCGCCATGCGCGGGATCGCGCGGCGGCTCGCAGGTGATGTTCGCGCGGTTGAGCCCGCCGGGCAGCGATCCTGCCGCCTCAAGCCGATCGAGCGCGGCGGCGATGTGGCCAGTGTAGGTGGTGAACAGGTTGGCGGGGATCTGGGTCATGGTGATGCCGGGTGGTTAGCGGGTTTGGGGGGCGGCGTAAAATCTCCTCTCCCCTTGCGGGAGAGGATACAAAGCCTTGAGAGCGAAGCGATCTAGGCGAAGTTGGCGAGGGCGGCGGCGTGGCGCTGTTGTCTCGCCCCCTCACCAAGCTGCGCCAGCTCCTTGCGGAGCAAGCTTCGCTATCCTCTCCCGCGAGGGGAGAGGAGAACGCAACCTCATCGCGTGGCGTTGTACGCGATCTGGGCTTCGCTCAGCTGGAACCCGACAAGCAGTTCGAAACTGGCGCGGGCCAGCGCAGCGCGGACGTCGGGTTCGGCCAGCGGATCGATCGCGGCGTCGTCGTCGCCGGCCTTGCGCTTGGCGGTAATGCGCTTGCGGATGTCGTCGGGCAGGGTGGCTTCGGCGCGATCGACATAGCTGGCTGCCTGGGCGTGGGCCTGCGCCCGCTCCTGGCCATCGGCGAACGACAGCGTGACTGACCCGAGCCGCTTGGCGATCACCGCGGTGCCGCCGCGGACCACGGTGACGAAATAGGGCAACTGGACGGTGCGCGCGCCGCGCACGTCGGTGCGCCGCGCGAGGACGTCGAAATCGGCGACGGAATAGACCTTGGCCCCGGCATCGTTGCACTGGCTGCGAACGTTGGTGAGCGAGGCGGTCAGGTCGATACCCGCGGCATCGGTGCGGCCCGGCGCGCTGAATTGGGTCACGTCGCCGGTGTATTCGGGTACACCCACGGTCGGGCAGGCGGTGCGCAGCGCGGTGACGCCGATGCCCGAATCGATCACGAGTTCGCCCTTCTTGGCGCAACCTGCTGCAAGCGCTAGCAGGGGAAGGGCGGTCAGGGCGAGAATACGGGTGGGGGTCATCGGGGCAGCGTCCTTCGTGTCGCGCGATCCTCTAGCCAGCCGCGCGGCTTTGCGAAAGGCGGGATTTGCGGGTAGGGCGCGAACCATGAACCCGGCCTTGCCCCACCCCCTACCCCACTTGCGCCTGCTGATCGCCGCGCCGCGCGGATTCTGCGCGGGTGTCGACCGCGCAATCGAGATCGTCGAGCGCGCGATCGAACGCTTCGGCGCGCCGGTCTATGTCCGCCACGAGATCGTCCACAACAAGTTCGTGGTCGATACGCTCAAGGCCAAGGGCGCGGTGTTCGTCGAGGAACTCGACCAGGTGCCCGATGGGGTGCCGGTGGTGTTCTCGGCTCACGGCGTACCCAAGGCGGTACCGGCTGCCGCGACCGCACGCGGGCTCGACTGGCTCGATGCGACGTGTCCGCTGGTCAGCAAGGTCCACCGCCAGGCCGAACGCCATCTCGAGGCCGGACGACACATCGTGTTTATCGGCCACAAGGGCCATCCCGAAGTCATCGGCACGTTCGGCCAAGTGCCCGAGGGTGCAATTACACTGGTCGAGACGGTCGAGGATGTCGCCGCGCTGACGTTCGTCGCAGGGGCGCCGCTGGCGTTCCTCACCCAGACGACGCTGTCGGTCGATGACACTGCCGAAATCGTCGCCACCCTGCGCGCAAGGTTTCCGGGCATTGCCGGACCCAAGGCCGAGGATATCTGCTATGCCACCTCCAATCGCCAGGCGGCGGTCAAGGCGATCGCGGCCGAGTGCGATCTGGTGCTGGTGATCGGTGCGCCCAACAGCTCGAACTCGGTGCGCCTGGTTGAAGTGGCCGAGCGCATGGGAACCCCATCGCGGCTTATCCAGCGTGCAGTCGAAATCGCCCCCGAATGGCTCGACGGGATCGACACACTGGGACTGACCGCCGGGGCTTCGGCGCCTGAGGCGCTGGTCCGCGAAGTCGTCGCCCGGCTGAACGAATGGCGCGATGTGGCCGAAGAAACCGTGGTCAGCGCCGAAGAACGGATCGTCTTCAAGCTGCCGCGCCAGCTCGTTTCCTGATTTCGGACGGTGGCCGTCTATACCCAGATCGGGGCCGAGGCGATGGCGGCGCTGGTCGCCGAATACGACGTTGGCGAACTGGTTTCGGCCAAGGGCATCGCCGAGGGCGTGTCCAACAGCAACTGGCTGATCGAGACCACGGGCTCTGCCGGGGCTGATCGAAAAGGAAGGGGCACACGCTTCATCCTGACGATGTACGAACTGCGGATCGAGATCGGCGATCTGCCTTATTTCCTGTCGCTGCTCGATCATCTAGCCGCGCACGATTGCCCGGTGCCGCGCACGATCCATGATCGCGAAGGACGGCTGTTCCGCCTGCGCCCCGATGAGTTTGGTGGGCACAAGGCGATCGCGCTGATCGAGTTCCTCCCCGGCGTTTCGGTCAGCGAACCTACAGTGGGTCAGGTCCGCGCGGTGGGCGCGGCGCTGGCCCGGATCCATCTTGCGGCGAGCGACTTTCCCGACCAGCGGGCCAATGCCATGGGCGTGGCCGAATGGCAGCGGCTGGCGGCGGTGTGCGGACCGGAAGGGCTGCGCTCGATCGATCCGCTGCTTGCCGATCTGGTGGCGGATGAGCTGGCGTTACTGACCGCGCAGTGGCCCGCCAATCTGCCGCGTTCAGTGATCCATGCCGACTTGTTCCCCGACAACGTGCTGATGCTGGGCGACCGGGTGACGGGGCTGATCGACTTCTATTTCGCTTGCAACGATCTTACCGCTTACGATGTTGCGGTGACCCACGCGGCCTGGTGCTTTGGCGCTGGGGGGCGCACCTTCCGACCAGACCTGTCCGCCGCGCTGCTGACCGGATACGAAAGCCTGCGACCGCTAATGGCGGATGAGCGTACGGCACTGCCGCTGCTCGCCCGCGGCGCTGCGCTGCGGTTTGCGCTCAGTCGGGCCTATGATTGGCTCAACACGCCAGCAGATGCGCTGGTGACTCGCAAAGACCCGATGGGCCCCGCCCGCCAGCTGCAGTTCTACGCCGATCCAGCCAACGCAGCGGTCTTTGCGTGAAGCACGTCGAGGTATTTACCGATGGTGCGTGCAAAGGTAATCCTGGCCCGGGCGGGTGGGGCGCCTTGCTGCGGATGGGGCACCACGAAAAGGAGCTGTCGGGATCGGATCCGGCTACCACCAACAACCGGATGGAGCTGACGGGCGCTATCCGCGCGCTTCAGGCGCTGGCCGAACCGTGCCGCGTGTCGCTCCACACCGACAGCAAGTATGTGATCGACGGGATCACCCGCTGGGTTCACGGCTGGCACAAGAACGGCTGGCGCACCGCGGCGAAAAAGCCCGTTCTCAACGCCGAGCTGTGGCGCGAACTGATCGAAGCGGTAAACCCGCACCGCGTCGAATGGGTGTGGGTCAAAGGTCACTCCGGCCACCCCGAGAACGAGCGCGTCGATGCACTCGCCAGCGCGGCAGCCGAAGCGGCGCGGGGCTGATCAGTCGGCGGTGGTATCCACCGTCTCGGCTCCGGGTCCGTTCTTGAGGATCGATTCGATCGCGTTCTTGGCGCTGGCCTTGGACTTGTAGCCTTCTGTCCAGAAGATCGATTCGGAATTGTAGCAAAAGTAAGCGACGAACTCGCCGCCCTTGTTCTTCCTGATCTCGAAACGATGCGCCATGTTTGACTCTCCCGTCGGGTGCGACCCCCGGCCATCGATAAACGGTGTGCGAGGCAAACGAAAGTTACGTTTGCGTCACGCGAAGCGGCCGGGGGCATAGAGCGTCGCATTCAGCGCAGCGGACATCGCGTCGCGCGGGTGGCCAAGGATGGTCTGCGCCGCCAGCCGCGCCGCCGCGGGCGCGGTCTGGATGCCGAAGCCGCCTTGCCCGGCGAACCAGAACAAGCCTTTACGCAGCGGATCGAAACCATAGACCGGCAGGCGATCGGGTGCGAAGCTGCGCAAGCCGGCCCAGCGCCGCTCGACCGCCTCGATCCGCCAGTCGACCACCCCTTCGAACCGGTCGATCGCCTCGGCCACCGCGAGCTCCCCGGGCGCGGCGTCGCACGGTTCGGACAGGGTCTCGTCGTGCGGCGATAGCCACAGCCGCCCGCTTTCTGGCTTGAAATAGAACTTTCCGCGGATGTCGAGCGTCAGCGGCAGCGTTGTCGGAGGGGCAGGGGCAGTCCGCAGTTGGGCGACGGTGCGCAGCATCGGCGTTATGCCCAGCGGCTGCGCCCCGGCAAGCTGAGCGACGGGATCGGCCCACGCGCCGGCAGCGTTTACGAGCACTCCGGCGGTCAGTTCCAGCCCGCGCTCGGTCGCCAGCCGCCAGTGATCGCCCTCGCGCTCGGCGTCGACCAGGCGGGCGCGGGTGTGAAGCATCGCTCCGCCGCGCTTTGCCTGCGCCAGATAATACTGTTGAAGCCCAGCGACGTCGATGTCGGCGCTGGCAGGCTCGTGGACCGCGCCGGTCCAGGCTGGCCTGAGGCCGGGGATCAGCGCAGCGAGCTCGGCCCGGCCCAGGCGGTGGATATCGATTCCGGTGGGGGCGAATTCGTCCATGAAGGCGTCGAGCGTTTCCGCGTCGTCCTCGCGCCCGATGTAGAGGCCGCCGCGCGGGCTGAGGAAGCCGTGCTCCGCCAGGTACGGCCCCGATGCGACGGTGAGCGGCACGATGTCCGGCCCGCCATAGCATTCGTCCCAGAACGCCGCCGAACGCCCGGTGGTGTGATAGCCGGGTCGATCCTCAGCCTCGAGCACTACCACCCGCGCGTGAGGGGCAAGCTCGGCGGCGACCGAGGCGCCCGCCATACCTGCGCCGACGATCGCGATATCGAAGTGTTCGGTCACGCCGCGCCCTCCAGCCGTGGAACCACCCGATCGAGAAAATCGTCGATCCGACGGAGCGCCTTGTCACGCACCGGATCGGCTTCGCGCAGGATTTCATGCGCAGCTTCGTTACCGAAGCGCACCAGTTCGGCGCGTGTGATGCGCCGCGCAGCGCGTTCGATCGCGGGATACGAGACTAGCCGGTCGCCGCTGCTGGCGACGAAGATCGCGGGGATCGCAATCCGCTCGAGCACGCCTGGCTGCTCCAGCCCGCGCATCGATGCATAAGCGCGTTCGACCCAGCGCCAGCTGCCCGGGCCCATTGCCAGTTCGGGGCGATGGGCGCGCCACCACAGCTCGTCGGCATAACGATCCGCGTCGTGGGTCAGCATCCGCGCGCGCCAGGCGAGCTTGTCACCCGGCTCTTCCTTCCATTTCCACGCAGGGCGCCGGTCATCGCCCCACGCCGCCATCGCCCGCGCCACCTGGTGCATCGCCGCGCCGGGTACGCGCCCCGCCAGCCCCAGCATCGGCGCAGCCAGCACCAGCGCGTCGGGATCGATCAAGTCCTCGGCTACCGCGCGCAACGCCAAGTGCCCGCCCATTGAATGGGCGACAATTACCCGCGGAACGCTCCCTGATTGGCACCACTCGCGCCAGAAGGCGGCAAGATCGGCCAGCCACAACGCAAAATCCTCGACGTGTCCGGTGGCAGCGTCGATCCCCAACCGTCCCGATCCGCCCTGGCCGCGCCAATCGATTGCCGTGACCCGCCAGCCGCGCCCGGCCCAGTGCGCGAGCGTTTCGAGAACTTTTTCGTAATAGTCGCCGCGCCCCGGCAGGAAAAGCAGCGAGCCGCGCGCCGCGCCGGTCGAGGCGGGCCAATCGAGGCGGCGGATTGCGTGGCCATCAGGCGCGATCCACGTGCCTTCGTGCGCGCTCGCGGGTATAGCCCGGCGATCGAACCCGGTCCCGTCGGGCTTCACTGGGGCTGGCGATGATTGCTCCGCGTGGATAATTCCGCCCTGCCGCCGATAGTTACTATTTGGTAAGCCATGGTGCGTAAGCACGTCCCCTATGACGGGGGGAATTCTGGCTTACGGGCTGCTCGCAGCCTTGGCAATCGCGCTGCTGATGGCGGCGGTCAGCGATCTGCGCACGCGCCTGATCCACAACTGGCTGACTTTCGGAATCGCCATCGCCGCACCTGCCTATTGGTGGGCCAGCGGACTGGCGCTGTGGCCGGGGGTGGTCGCGCAAATCGGCCTTGGGCTGGCGGTGTTCGCAGTGCTCGCCGGGCTGTTCGCAGCGGGCGCGATGGGCGGGGGCGACGTCAAGCTGCTGACCGCGCTGGCGCTGTGGTTGCCGTGGCAGCCCTTCTTGCAACTGGTGGTGGTGATGGCGCTGTCCGGCGGGGTTCTGACGCTGGTCTGCGTCGCGTGGCACCGGATCGCGCGGCGCGGCGGCAAACTGGAAGTTCCTTACGGCGTGGCGATCGCCGGCGCCGGGTTGTGGGTGCTGGCAAATACATACTTTCCGATCACCTTGCAGGTGGGGTGAACAAGATTTTAACCATTTTCCCCGATTGATCGGGACGACTTTCGAAGAGGCAGGGCTAAGCCATGGATAGGAAGAAAATGATGCTGCTGGTGGGGGCACTGATCATTGCGATCGGCACCGCGCTGTTGGCGAGAAGCATTTTCGCGGGCGCTGCGGCGCCCACAGCCGACGCAGCAGAAGCCGCTGCGGCCAAGGGACCCAAAGTCCTGGTCGCCCAGCGCGCACTGCCGGTGGGTACGATCATCACCGCGGATGCCGTGGCCTATCAGGCCTGGCCCAAGGACATGGTCCAGGACGCCTACTTCCTCAATGGCGAGGCCGACGTTTCGAAGTTGCTTGGCACCGTGGTGCGCTTCAACGTGACCGCGGGTGAGCCAAT
>JANMQW010000076.1:0-6951 GCA_031370725.1 Novosphingobium sp. | reverse complement strand
GGTGGCCAAAGCCCATCAGCCGGAACGGATCGTTCTTGTCCTTGGCCCGCGCAATGTAATGCGGGATCTTGTCGGGCGTGCCGATCTCCTGGAGCATGTTGAGCGCGGCCTCGTTGGCCCCGCCGTGCGCCGGACCCCACAGGCAGGCGATCCCGGCCGCGATGCACGCAAACGGATTGGCGCCCGATGATCCGGCGAGCCGGACGGTCGAGGTCGAGGCGTTCTGTTCGTGATCGGCGTGGAGGATGAAGATCCGGTCGAGCGCCTTTTCGACCACCGGGTTCACCACGTACTTCTCGGCGGGCACCCCGAAGGTCATGCGCAGGAAGTTGCCGGTATAGCTCAGCGAGTTGTCGGGATAGACGAACGGCTGGCCGATCGAATACTTGTAAGCCGCGGCAGCGATCGTCGGCATCTTGGCGACGAGCCGGTGGCTGCTGATCTTGCGATGGACCGGGTCCGAGATGTCGGTCGAATCGTGATAGAACGCGCTCAGCGCGCCGACCACGCCGCACATAATCGCCATCGGGTGCGCATCGCGGCGGAAGCCCCGATAGAACTGCATCAGCTGCTCATGAAGCATCGTGTGGCGAGTGATCGTACGTGAGAACGTCTCAAGCTCGCCGCTTGACGGGAGCGCGCCGTTGAGCAGCAAATAGCTCACTTCCATGAAGCTCGATTGCTCGGCGAGCTGACCGATCGGATAGCCGCCGTGGAGCAGGACGCCCTCGTCGCCGTCGATATAGGTAATTGCGCTGTCGCAGCTGGCGGTGGAGGTAAAGCCGGGGTCGTACGTGAACATTCCCGTCTGGCCATACATCTTGCGGATGTCGATGACGTCGGGGCCCATGGTGCCGCTGCGCACCTCCATCGATACGTCCTTGCCGCCTGCGTTCAGGGTTGCCTGTTTGTCGCTCACCGCTGTGACTCCTTTTAGGTGGTCGCTGCCATGCCCCCCGCCAGCCGGTCGCGAATGCGCGCGAGCGACTCGTCGCGGCCGAGCAAGGCCAGCACATCGAAAATCCCAGGCGAAGTCGTCTGCCCCGTCAGCGCCGCACGGAGTGGCTGCGCAAGCTTACCCAGACCCAGGCCGCGCTGTTCCGCCTCGGCTTTGAGATTGGCTTCGAGGGCCTCGGTTGTCCAGTCATTTGTCGCCGTCAGAAGCACCTTGAGATCGCCGAGCAACGTCAGGGCATCGCCGGTCAGCAAGGCTGCCGCCTTGGGATCCATCGCCAGCGGCCGCATAACGAACAGGAAGGCCGCACTGCGCGCCAGTTCGTCCAGATCGTGCGCGCGCGGTTGCAGCTCGGGCATGGCCGCATTCAGCTTGGCGAGATCGCGCGACAGGTCGAAATCCAGCCCCATCGCCGCTAGCTTTGGCCCCACCAGATCAGCCAGCCGCGCAGGACTGGCCTCGCGAATGTAGTGCCCGTTGAGATTGAGCAGCTTCTTTGTATCGAACCGCGACGGGCTCTTGCCCACCCCGTCGAGATCGAAAAGCGCCACCGCCTCGTCTCGCGAAATGATCTCGCGGTCACCGGAACCCCAGCCGAGCCGGAGGAGATAATTGAGGACAGTCTCGGGCAGCAAGCCCATCTCGTCGCGATAGGCATCGACCCCCAGCGCGCCGTGGCGTTTTGAAAGCTTGGCTCCGTCGGCGCCGTGGATTAGCGGGACGTGGGCATAGACCGGGTGCGCCCAGCCCATCGCATCGAGAATGACCAGTTGGCGGAAGGCGTTGTTGAGGTGATCGTCGCCGCGGATCACGTGGGTCACACCCATGTCATGATCGTCGACCACCACCGCGAGCATGTAGGTCGGGGTGCCGTCCGAGCGCAGGAGTACGAAATCGTCGAGTTCGGCGTTGGCGACCGTGACCCGGCCCTGGACGCGGTCTTTGATGACCGTCTCGCCCCTTCGCTCATCGGCGCGCGGAGCCTTGACCCGCACCACGAACGGCACCCCGGCGGGGGCATCGGCCTGGTCGCGGTCGCGCCATTCGCTGACGATGCGGAACGGGCGGCGCTCGGACTGGGCGAGGGCACGGCGCTCGGCCAGTTCCTCGGACGTGAGATAGCAGCGATAGGCGTGCCCCGCGGCGAGCAGGTGCGCGGCGACTTCGGCGTGGCGTTCGCTCCGCGCGAACTGGAACACCGGCGGCTCGTCGCCTTCGAGCCCCAGCCACGCCAGCCCGTCGAGGATCGCGGCGATCGCCGGTTCGGTCGATCGGGCGCGATCGGTGTCCTCGATCCGCAGTAGGTATTTGCCGCCATGATGGCGCGCAAAGAGCCAGTTGAACAGCGCGGTGCGCGCGCCGCCGATGTGGAGATAGCCGCTCGGCGAGGGCGCGAACCGGGTGACCACCAAGCCCGGCTCCACGCTTTCGGGAGACACGCTGCTTGCCATGGGGTTTCGCTTCCTTTCTGATGCGCGGGCAATGGCTTCGACTGCCGCCAGCACTGGTATTTCTGCGCCCCTTCCACCGGCGGACGGGCAGTCGCGGCCTTGGCGCGTCGGTCCCGGCTTGTCCAGCGCAGGCGGTCGGATCGAAGGGTTCCTAGAAGCGCGGCCGTTCGAGCGCGGCACCTGGCTGGCGGTGGCCTTTGCAGGGGGAATTGCGGCGTGGTTCGTGATCCCCGACGCGCCGCGCTGGCTCGCGGTGCTAGCTGTGTGCGGCGCAGTTGTGCTGGGCGCACTGGCCGGTCTGCGTGGCGAGGGACGGCATCCGTATTTGCGCGTCGCCCTGATCGGGGTGGCGCTGATGGTTGCGGCTGGTTTGATTGCGGTTTGGACCAAATCAGCTCTGGCGGGTGCAGTGCCGCTGGATCGGCCTGCGGTAGTCACTCTGACCGGGCGGATCGTCGCCCGCGAAGAACGCGGCGCCGAAGA
Organism: Novosphingobium sp.; assembly: GCA_031370725.1. Classification (GTDB taxonomy): domain Bacteria; phylum Pseudomonadota; class Alphaproteobacteria; order Sphingomonadales; family Sphingomonadaceae; genus Novosphingobium. The sequence goes on along the minus strand of JANMQW010000076.1, from coordinate 4,062 downwards.
CCGCGTTCGGCTGACGCTGATCGCGCGTGGGGTGCCGGGGCGAGAGACGGTGCGGGTGCGGGTCAACCTTGCGGGCAAGGACGACGATCCGAGGCTGGCGGAAGGCGCAGTCGTGCGGCTCAAGGCGCGGCTGATGCCCCCGGCCTCACCGATGCTGCCCGGAGCTTACGACTTTGCCCGTGCGGCCTGGTTCATGGGGCTGTCGGCCACCGGTAGCGTTCTTGGCAAGCCGCAGATCGTGGTTCCGGTGCAAAGTGGGAGCTGGCTCGGACGGGTCCAGCGCAGCCTTTCGCGCCATGTCCGCGACCGTCTCGGCGGCACCCCTGGCGCAATCGCCGCGGCGTTCGCGAGTGGTGACCGCGGGGCCATCGCAACCGCCGACGAGGACGCGATGCGCGATGCGGGGCTGACCCACCTGCTGTCGATCAGCGGGCTGCACGTCAGCGCGGTGGTCGGCGCGGCCTACGTCCTCGCGATCCGGCTGCTCGCGTTGTGGCCATGGCTGGCGCTGCGCATCCGCTTGCCACTGGCGGCGGCGGCGAGCGGCGCGCTGGCCGGGGTTGCCTATACCCTGCTCACGGGGGCCGAAGTGCCGACGATCCGCTCGTGCATCGGCGCTGTGCTGGTGCTGATTGCGCTGGCGTTGGGGCGCGACCCGCTGAGCATGCGGATGATCGCGGTCGCGGCGTTCGTGGTGATGCTGTTCTGGCCCGAGGCGGTGGTCGGTCCGGGATTTCAAATGAGCTTCGCCTCGGTGATCGCCATAGTTGCGTTGCATTCTGCCGCGCCAGTGCGCGCCTTCCTTACACCACGTGAAGAGGCGTGGCCGGTGCGCGGAATGCGACTGCTGGCGATGCTCCTGCTGACCGGGGTGGTGATCGAGCTGGCGTTGATGCCGATCGGGCTGTTCCATTTCCACCGCGCGGGGGTTTACGGCGCGCTGGCCAACGTCATCGCGATCCCACTGACGACCTTCGTGTCGATGCCGCTGATCGCGCTCGCGCTGGTGCTGGATATTGCCGGACTGGGCGCACCGGCGTGGTGGGCGGCGGGCAAAAGCCTCGAACTGCTGATTGCGCTCGCCCACTGGACCGCCGCGCAGCCCGGCTCGGTCGCGCTACTCCCGGGGATGGGGCGGGGGACCTTCGCGCTGTTCGTCACGGGTGGGCTGTGGCTGGCGCTATGGAGCGGGCGGACGCGGCTTTGGGGGCTGCTGCCCGTCGTGGTCGGCTGCGCACTCCTCGCTCGGCTCCACACCCCCGACGTGCTGGTCTCGGGTGACGGGCGGCACGTCGCAATCGTCGGCGAGGGTGGCGAACTCCTGGTCCTGCGCGAGAGCCGTAGCGAGTATGCTGCGGACAATTTGCGCGAGTTGTCCGGGCTGGCAGGCACCCCGGTGGCGCTGGATCAGTGGCCGGGCGCGCATTGCAATCCCGACTTCTGCGTGATGACGCTCGATCGCTATGGCCGCCATACGGTGTTGCTGCTCGGCCGCGGGCGCGACCGGGTCGACGAGCGCGCGCTGGCTGCGGCCTGCGAGCGCGCCGACGTGGTGATCAGCGACCGCTGGCTGCCGCGGAGTTGCCACCCGCGCCAGTTGAAGGCCGACCGCGGGATGCTGTCTCGCAGCGGCGGGCTGGCGCTGGACTTGCGCTCGGGCCGGGTGACGACAGTGGCGCAGACCCAAGGCACCCACGGCTGGTGGCGACCTTATGTTCCGATGAGACGGCCCAAGCTAAGGCAAGCCATTCCGTCACCAACCAACACCCGCTCGCCCTGAGCCTGTCGAGCCGTAGGCCAACGGACGCTTTTTCGTCGCGACGCAGCGTGCGACCGCAAAAACAAGAGCGGTACTTAGACAAGCTCAAGCACAAGTGGAGCAGAGATGCTGGTTCTTACCAACAGTCCGCTTCAATGATAGCGTCGCAACAGCCCTGCCAGCTTGCCCTGCACCTCGACTTCGTCCGGCTTGTAGATTTGCGGGTCGTAAGCTCCATTGGCCGGATCGAGGCGGATCATGCCGTGGTCGCGGTGCAGGTACTTGAGCGTGGCTTCCTCGCCGCGGATCAGCGCGACCACGATCTCGCCGTCGCGCGCGTTGTTGGTGCGGCGGACCAGCGCGTAATCGCCGTCGAGGATCCCCGCCTCGATCATCGAATCGCCTGACACCTCGAGCGCATAGTGCTCGCCCGCGCCGAGCAGCGCGGCGGGGACGGGCAGGGTGGTCTGCCCCTCGAGCGCCTCGATCGGCATGCCCGCGGCGATCCGTCCGTGGAGCGGAAGCTCGATCACATCGTTGGCCGGGGCACCGCGCGGCGCGGGAGCGCGCAGCGGGGCGAGCGAATCGTTGGCATTGGCGGCCGCGCGCGGGGCGCTTTTCGCTACCGACCCCTCAGGGGTCTTGATCACTTCGAGCGCGCGTGCGCGGTTGGGCAGGCGGCGGATGAAGCCGCGTTCCTCGAGCGCCGAAATCAGCCGGTGGACGCCCGACTTGGACTTAAGATCGAGCGCCTCCTTCATCTCCTCGAACGAGGGCGAAATCCCGCTCGCTTCGAGCCGGTTCTGGATGAAGGTGATCAGTTCGTGCTGTTTGCGCGTCAGCATCGCCCGGGCTCCTCGCTTATGGCACGTCCGCCAAATCGCGAACGAATGAAGAACAATTAAGCAACTGAAATCGCCGCGTCAAGCAATACCGCCGTTTTCGAGCCAATACACCGGAACGGCGTCCCCCGCGATCGCGGCGGGCGCGCCGATTGTCCGGCAAATCAGCGCGTTGGCGTTGGCCAGCGGGCGCAGCGCGCCGCTGTCCTGCTCGGTTTCGGGGCTGACCTGGCCGTCCATCCAGCGCGCGCGAATGAACTCCATGCGCTTTCCGCCCGGCGGGAGCGGCTCGGCCAGACGCACCGCAAAGGGACGGGCCAGCGGCTGTGCCGCACCCAGCGCAGCGCGCAGCAGCGGGAGCATGAACAGAAACCCGGTAACAAACGCCGACGCCGGATTGCCGGGCAGGCCGAGGATCACCTGCTCGCCATTTCGGTTGGGCCGCCGCGCGACCAGCAACGGCTTGCCCGGCTTGATCGCCACCCGCCAGAAATCGATGCTGGCCCCGGCGTGCGCGAGAGCGGGGCGGATCAGATCGTGATCGCCCACCGAAGCCCCGCCGCTGGTCACCACGATATCCGCGTCGCGCGCCTCCTCGAAGGCGACAGCCAGCGCGTCGAGCCGATCGGGGATAGGACCCAGCCGCCGGATCTCGATCGGCAGCCCGGCAGCCAGCGCGGCGAGCATCGGCGCGTTGCTGGCGGGCAGGTGGTGCGCGGCGTCGGGGATGCCGGGAGCGACGAGCTCGTCGCCGCAATCGATCACGGTCAACCGCACGCGACGGTGCACGGGGAGATGCTGGTGCCCTGCGGCAATTGCGAGCGCCAGTTGCGCCGCGCCGATCCGCGTGCCGGCCGCCAGAATCACATCGTTGGTGGCAAAGTCCAGTCCCGCGCGGCGAATGTGGCGTCCTGCGGTGGGAAGCAGCTCGAGATGGCGCAGGGTGTCACCCTCGCGCGCGCAATCCTCTTGAAGCAGCACGCAATCGCCGCCGTCGGGCACGATCGCACCGGTTGAAACCCGCGCCGCCTCGCCAGGCCCCAGCGCGCGATCCAGCGGGTGGCCCGCCGCGCTTTCACCGATCACCCGCCATGGCCCCGGATCGGCGCTGCGCACCGCATAGCCGTCCATTGCCGAGAGCGGCGCGGCGGGCTGGGTGCGCAGCGCGGTCAGCGGCGCGGCGAGGTAATAGCCGACGCACTCTTCGACCGCGCGGTTCTCGACCGGCAGGTTGGGGGCGAGGGCCAGGAGACGGCGTTGCGCCTCGTCGAGCGAAAGCGGCGGGGGCTTCATGCGTTGGGCGCGAACCAGTCGCCCGACTTGCCGCCGCGCTTTTCGATCAGGCGGATGGGGCCGATCACCATTGCCTTGTCGAGCGCCTTGGCCATGTCATAGATTGTCAGAAGCGCGATCGAAATGGCTGTCATCGCTTCCATTTCCACCCCGGTGCGCCCGGTGAGC
>JANMQW010000050.1:0-3386 GCA_031370725.1 Novosphingobium sp. | reverse complement strand
CCTGATGCTGGAGGAGATCGCTATCTGCGCCGGGCGCGGCGACAATTTCGCGTTAGAGACCACGCTTTCCGGGCTGAGCTATCTTCGCTCGATCCGCCAATGGCGGGAGCGCGGATATCGGGTGAGCCTGTATTTCCTGAGACTGCCCTACGCCGAGATGGCAATCGAACGAGTGGCGTTGCGGGTCAGTCAGGGCGGTCACGACGTCCCCGAAGCCGTCATCCGCCGCCGTTTCGCGAGCGGGCTGGACAACTTCCATCGCCTCTACAAACTCGCGGTCGACAAATGGGCATTATACGACAACAGCGGCCCAGACCTGAAACTTATCGACTTCGGAGAGCAATAGTGGGCAACCCGGACATCTCCCGCGCGAAGGACCCCGACCTTCGCGGCTCGTTGCCCGCGATGAGGCGGGCGGCAGCGATGGCGCGCAAAATTGCGATCCAGACCGGCACCGGCATCGTCATCAACCGAGACGGCAAGCCGGTACGCATTTCAGCGGCGGAGTTGCGCGAAGATGGGTCCTGAGCTGGCAGCATCGGCGGCTGGCGGGCGAACTGGCCCGCGACTACAAATCAGTCCACCGCGAAGTGGCGATGCTGACCGCGACCGGCCTGATCGAACGCCGCGCGGCGGACGAGGTGGCGGTGGGCTGGGACCGGGCGGTGACGGAGCTTGATCTGACGGCGTGAGGGGGTGGCAAGTGTTTTGACGCACATCAAATGCTGTTACGTATCACTTGGGCTACCAAAGCATTTTAATAAACGACGTTTGGGGAAGCGCTAACCTATGGATTGGAGATATCGTCCGGGAGAAAGTCCGGTCAGCGCAAGTACGGATCTGCCCTCTGGCGAGACCGCCAGCGCCTTCGAAAGTCTAATTACCAACACTCGACTGTCGCTAAGTGATTTCAATCGAGACAGAAGTACTTCGCTTTGGCGGCGCCTTGATGAGGAGATAGCCGCAGGCCGATTGCCGAAGGAGGAGGTGGAACGATTGCGCCGTGACCACGATGGAGGCTTTTCAATTCCGCTTGTGCGTTGCTACCTCGAAGCAGGTCAGGAGGCAGCAGTGACAAAATGGATGCGGCAATCAAGCAGCTTTTGGAGCTATAACTGGCTTGATCGCAGCGTTTTCGGAGCTCGCGGTCGAGGGACGATACAAATATTTAGAGTGCTGCAGAATTCTAATGGGGCGGTCGAGGGTGCTGCGCTCGCCGCCGACCACTTGTGGCACCGCCTAGTCGGGGCGCGCTACCATGCCGGTCTACGCCACGAATCGCGGGAGTGGTACAAGCACCATGATCGCGATACTCGCCGCCAAGCCGTCCTCGATCATCGAGTTCGATACGGTACTCCGCATCGATTCGAAGTAGTTTTGGAATGGCTTGAATATATCGGCCACACACTCAAGCCCTTTATCTCGGTGGGCAACGAAGATGCAATTGCTCGCCTAGATCGAGTTAATGAGGAAGTCGCGACAGAGCGCGCTCGATTTCATTTAGACATCGACTTCTAACACTAGGAAAACTTCAGAACCGCCCATCCCGCGGAAACCCGCTCGGTGGCAACCTCCCCGCCGCTCCCCGCGCGACCTTCCACAGCCGCATGTCGCTCTCAGTCCGCGTCCGTCCGGTCTCGCCGCCCATCTTCCAGCTTAGGCCGTCGTCCAGCTTGAGCGTGGTGACATCGGCCATGCCGCCGTCCTTGTAGCGTTGCAGCGTCACCCCCTGCCCGCGCGCCATCACCGGCAGTTCTTCCAGATTGAACAGCACCAGCTTGCGGTTGTCGCCGACCACGGCGACGTGGTCGTGTTCGGGGGGGATTTCGCGGACGACGGCCAGTTTGACGCCCGGCTTGGTGGTCACCACGCCCCTGCCCTTGCGGGTCTCAGCCAACAACTCGTCGCTCTCGGCGGCGAACCCCCGCCCGACATTCGAGGCGAGCAGCAGTTGCGCCTTGGGCTTGTGGACCAGCAGCGCAACGATTTGCGCCTCGGAATCAATATCGAGCATCGTCCGCAGCGGCTCACCGAAGCCGCGTGCGCCGGGGAGTTTGTCGGCGCCCAGCGTATAGAACCGGCCGTTGTCCGCGGCGATCAGCAGCTTGTCGGTGGTTTGCGCGTGGAGCGCGAACGCCGGGCCGTCGCCTTCCTTGAACTTGAAGTCGCGGTCTAACGGTTCGTGGCCTTTCGCCGCCCGGATCCACCCGCGTGCGGAGAGGATCACCGTCACCGGCTCCTTCTCGATCATCGCGTCCATGCTGAACTCGCGCGTCGGCGCAGCTTCGGCGATGGTGGTGCGGCGGCGGCCTAGCGGGGTGTCCTCGGCGTAATCCTTGCGCAAGGCGGCGAGATCGCGCTTGAGCCGGGTGCGCTGGCGGGCGGGGCTTTCGAGCAGCTTGAGCAGCTCGTCGCGCTCGGCCAGCAGCGCGTCATGCTCCTTGCGCAGCTCCATTTCCTCGAGCTTGCGCAAAGATCGCAGCCGCATGTTGAGGATCGCTTCGGTTTGGCGATCGGTCAGTGCGAACTCGGCGATCATCACCGGCTTGGGCTCGTCCTCGGTACGGATGATCGCGATGATCCGGTCGAGGTTGAGGAAGGCGATGATATAGCCTTCGAGCAGTTCGAGCCGCGCCGCGATCTTTTCCAGCCGATGCTGGGCGCGGCGGATCAAGATTTCGATCTGGCTCTTGATCCATTCCTGGAGCACGAGCTTGAGGCTGAGCACGCCCGGGGTGCGCCCGGCATCGAGCACGTTGAGGTTGAGGCTGAAGCGGGTTTCGAGGTCGCTCAGTTTGTAGAGCGATTCCTTGAGCAGTTCGGGATCGACATTGCGGCTCTTGGGGATGAACACCAGGCGGATCGCCTCGTCGCTCTCGTCGCGGATGTCTTCGAGGATCGGCAGCTTGCGGTCGGCGATGAGCTGGGCGACCTGCTCGATCAGTTTGCCCTTCTGGACCAGGTACGGCATTTCGCTGATGACGAGCTGCCACTGCCCGCCTGCCAGCTTTTCGATCCCGCTGGCTTCCCACGCGCCGTCCTTGTCGCGCCCGGTCGAGAAGCGCCCGCGCAACCGGATCGCACCGCGCCCGCTTTCGTAGGCGGCTGACAACGCCGCCGGGCTATCGACCACCACGCCGCCAGTGGCGAAATCGGGGCCGTGGAACACTTGCATCAGCTCGGCGTGTTCGGCGTGGGGGTTGTCGATCAGCAGCAGCGCGGCGTCGATGATCTCGGCGACGTTATGGCTGGGAATCGAGGTCGCCATGCCCACCGCGATCCCGCTCGATCCGTTGGCGAGCAGGTTGGGGAACAGTCCGGGGAAAATCTCGGGCTCTTCCTCCTCGCCGTTGTAGGTCGGGTGGAAATCGACCGTGCCGTCTTCG
>JANMQW010000439.1:0-4628 GCA_031370725.1 Novosphingobium sp. | reverse complement strand
GCCGCTGGTGCCGCTGACGAGGAAGTCATAGCCGAACTCGACCGCTTTGGGCCCGAAGAACGCCCCGCTGAAGTCGCCGCGAACGGTCCCGCTGCCGGTGAACAGTCCGGTGAAGCCCGGCTTTGCGCCGCCGATCGAACCTATCCCGGCCACGCTGTCGAGCGCGATCGGCGCACCGCCGGTAACTGGGGTGCCGATCAGCACAAGCGCGGTCGCGATCGCCCCGGTGGCAAAGTTCGCGTTGAACGTCGCGGTGGAGTTGGTCAGCCGCAGCGGCACCGGCGAACCCGCCGTGTACGCCGATCCGCCCACCACCGAAGCGTAAGTCGCCGTGCCGGTCCTGGGAAGATCGCGCGCTAGCGTGTTCACCCCGAAAACGAAGGCGTGGCCATCGAGCGGCGCCCCCGGTCCGGTGGTGAAGAACGTTCCGAACCGCGTGTAGCTGAGCGGAACCGCGTATACCCTCGGCACCGTCAGCGAGCCGCCGAACACGCCCCCTGCCGGATTGGCCTTGTTGAACAACCGCGCCTGCGGCGTGGATTGGCCCGGCACTTCGTCGGCGGCGGTGAACGTCACGCTCAGGCCATCGGGGGTCTTGTAGGTGATGTTGCCGCTGGCGGTATCGTAAGTCGCCTTGACGCCTTCGCGGAACGGTTCGACCTGGGTGACGGAAAAGCCGGGAGCACCGCCGGCGAGCGGGCCGAATGTGTAACGAATCCCGCCCGTCTTGAGCTTTTGCGTACCGGTCAGATCCTCGAACGCGGTGTAGTCGGGCGAATGGCCGGGATTATCGTCGTTGTCCTCGTCGAGCGTGGAGCCGGTTTCCTGACCTGTGGGAGTATCCTTGGCGGGTTCCGCCGATGCGAGGCTTGAACAGGCCATCGAAATCCCAACGGCCAACGCCGCCAGCGACAAATTCCGTTTCATGTTGGCCCCTCTCGCCTCGCACTTTGATCGATAGCTCTTATGAATCTGCGCAAATGGCAAGCCGGTTAACCGCGCTTGCGCGCAGCGTTGCATTGGATTGCAGTCAAAATGGACGCGAAAGTCCCAGATCGATACGTATTCTCGAATATTCGTAGAGCGTTACGGTCGAAGCGTTGCGCGTATAGCTGGCGCGGACCAGCGGGGTGAACCCCGCGATCCGGGTTTGCGCCAGCGATGCGCCGAGCGTCGCGGCGACCAGCCAGTCCTTGCGCCGCCGCGCAAACAGCACCTGCCGCGAATCGGCTTCCAGCCGGTTCAGCCCCAGCGTGCAGTACACCGTCAGCTTGCCGATCTGGTGCCAGTAAAGCGCATCGCCCCCGCCCGACGTCGTCGCATAACCCGGATCTTCCGCAGCCTGGCGTTGCGCCGACAGCCCAATGCTGGCGCCGTGGCGGGCGGACAGCGCGCGCTCGTAGCGCAGCGACACATCGTAGACCCGACCATCGAGTCCGTCGTTCAGGGCATAGTCGGCCCGGCCCACGGCGATCGTACCGTCGATCAGCGCCTTGCCCCCCGCCTTGTGCCGCCAGCCCAGCGAAAGGGTGTCGGTGGTCGCATAGCGATCTCCACCGAACCAGCGATACGAGCGCCCGATGCTTGGTGCCAGGCGATCGTTGCGCGAGGTCCATTCGACCCCGGCCTGACCGCCCCCGCGAATGTCGTCGAACTGCGACTTGTCATAGAAGTCGCCTTGCCCCGAAAGCCGCGCGAGCAGCTTGAGGCGACCCGTCAGCCGGGCTCGGGCATAGACCTGCCCGGCCAGGTTTGCACCCACGCCCGCCTGCGCCTGCGCGTCCTGGCTGAGCTGGAACGGCGCGATGACGGTATCCAGCGTATCCGAGCGCGTCGCCCGGTTGACGTTGCTGTCGACCACTGCGGTGAGACTTAGCGAGCCACCGACCGGCTTGCTCGAACGCAGCGCGTCGATGAACTGGCGGACGACCGCCTGAACCTCGGACGGCAAGCCCGCCTGTTCGGCCTGACGGAATTCGCGGCGCGCGGCCTCGCCCTCGCCGGCTTGGGCGAGCATCCGCGCCAGAATCATGCGAATCCCCTGCGCGTCGGGCTTTTCCACCAGGATGGCGCGCAATTCGACCGCTGCGTCGGCTTGCCGACCGAGCGCATCGAGCATCACCGCCAGCCGAAACCGCGCCTCGATCCGCAATTCTCCGTCGGTCTCCGCGATCAGCGCGCGATAGCGCTGCTCGGCGACCACCGGATCGTTCCGGTCGCGCGCCTCGTCGGCGGCGAGAAAGCGATCGGCGACGGTGGCTGGGTCGCCTGCCACCGTTTGCGCGATAGCCGCAGGCGCGGCAACGGCCAGTGCCAGCCCAATGCACGATGCCACCAAACTGCCGATCGAAGCGTCAAGTTTCGCCAAACTCCGTCCCCCAGTGACGCTGGCTACAGCAATTCATCCGGTTTGAAAGCACCGCCGGGCGAGTAGGTCATTCTGGCGCTGCCGCAGCTGACAAAGCCGTTCCGCCAGAGCAAGCTGGCCGAGGCATTGACGGGGCTGTGGCGCGAGACCGAAACCGCACGCTGACAGCCACAAAAAGCCCCCCGGATCACTCCGGCGGGGGCACCAGCCTAAAGCGCCAGATTAAGACGCAGCATGGTCAGTCGGGGATTGTCGGGCTTCATCCCCGCCGCCAGCGCCCGGTCGAGCGCCTCCTGTGCCGCCTCCTTGCCCACCGACAGCGCCACCGCACGCAGCGGATCGTACTGCGAGTTGACAGGCAGCTTGCGCTCATTGATCTGGCGTATGACCGACGCTTCCAAAGCTTCGAACGCCGCCAATTCGTACATTTGCGTTGGGGTAAGGTGCCCGCGTTCGGGGCCAAGGAAGTCCTGCACGCTGTGCCAGTAGTTCGACTTGAAATAGGCCTGCAATCCGCGTTCGCGAAGGCCGCTGTCCAACCCGCGGAACATATGCATGGCAATTTCTTCGCCCCCCCTTGTGGCAAGCAGCCGTCGAAGCAGGATCGTGCGCACTTCCGTATCGTCGCTCGCCGTGGCTAGCGCCTGGAACTGGCCGTCCAGAAATTCGAGCTCGGCACCATGAGCCAGCTGTGCCGGTGTCAGGCCCAACGCCTCGGCCAGGGCCGCGAAGGTGGTGCTGGCCCAGTGGCGATAGAACGGCGAAAAACGATTGTCGGATCGCTCCGCATAGCTCACCCGGCCGTTGCTAACCGTCAGATGGCGGGCCAGAACGGCGGCATGGGCCTCTTCGGTTTCCAGCCCCTCCATGCGATCGATCAGAACTCGTGCCGAATCGCGGATTTTCGCCGCGCGATCATTCAGGAAATGGTGGATCAGTGGCACTTGCCACGGGTACGACCCGCTGAATGAACCCGCGGCATGAAGCGTTTCAAGTATGGCCGCGCGGTGCCCGGTCGGCAGCGCACCGCTGTGGTGGAAGACGATGTCGGCCGCCGCCGCGCGGTCGTTGCGCGCCAGACCCGAGAACGCCCCGCGCAAGGCCGCCGGTGTCCAGCGTGACAAGTTTTCCGCCGTCAGCGTGTTGCCGGCGTGGATCTGCGTAAGGCCATGGTCGGTCAGCCAGTCGACCCACGGCTGGTACAGCGGCAGGTGCCGCCGAGGACACTTGAAATCGGGCACCCAGTCGCGCGGATCCGTGCAGAACCCCCGTGCTTCGGCCAGTGCCAAGCAATCTTCCAGGTCTTCGTTGGTGTAAGGAACCTCTAACGGGATGACCACGCGCAGCGCGGCCCGCGCCGCTTCGCCCATGCATGGGAGCGCCAATCTGGGCAGCGCAGCCGCCAGCGCCTCGTCGGCCTGGTAGGTATGGGCGGGACCGAGGCCCTGGCTGCCTTTGTGCCGGGTTCTGATCAATTCGCTCGTCGTCATCAGTCCCGTTTCCCCGGTTGGTACGCTCCGCAGTGTAACGGCAGAGTCTTCCGAATGCGTGAAAGGCGGCAGGAACGGGCCAACACGAAACACCCCGCCGGATAGCTCCGGCGGGGTGTTTCGTTCTTAGCCCCTCACCCCTGAAAGGGGAGAGGATACGCAGGCTTGCTAGCCGAAGTTGGAGAGGGGTGCTCTCGGCCGAGACCACCCCTCTCCAAGTTTCGCTAGCCCCGCTGCGCGGGACAAGCTGCACTATCCTCTCCCCTTTCAGGGGTGAGGGTTAGGCAGCCTACTCGGCCTCGCCCTCGCCGATGTGCTCCTTGTCGCCCGCCGCGATCAGGTAGTCGCCGGCGTCGGCGTCGGTGCCGTGGGTCTCGCCTTCGACCATCGCCAGCACATCGTCGCCGATCGCTGCCTCGGGTCCCTGCGCCAGTTCCGCGGCGTGCTCTTCGGCAGCCGTCGCGGGTGCGATCAGGCTTTCCTGGAGCTTGCGGTAGGCGGCGCGCAGCGCGGCGTCGCGGCTGGTGGCTGCCACCCGCATCCGGTTCATCCCCGCACCCGTACCCGCCGGGATCAGACGCCCGACGATCACGTTCTCCTTGAGCCCGATCAGGCTGTCGGTCTTGCCTTCGACCGCGGCCTGGGTGAGCACGCGGGTGGTCTCCTGGAACGAGGCCGCCGAGATGAAGCTGCGCGTTTGCAGGCTCGCCTTGGTGATCCCCAGCAGCACCGGCTTGCCGACAGCAGGCTTCTGCTTCTTTTCGAGCTTG